>NZ_CVTX01000164.1:3162-12168 GCF_900005715.1 Pseudomonas sp. 34 E 7 | reverse complement strand
GTGATCAAGATCGCCGTGCCGGATGGCGAGAAAACCCTGTCGGCCATCGACAGCCTGGCCGCCAACGGCGCCAAGGGCTTTGTGATCTGCCCGCCGGATGTGTCCCTCGGCCCGGCAATTGTCGCCAAGGCTAAGGTCAACGGCCTCAAAGTGATGGCCGTGGACGACCGCTTTGTCGATGCCAAGGGCAACTTCATGGAAGACGTGCCGTACCTGGGCATGGCCGCGTTTGAAGTGGGCCAGAAACAGGGCGCCGCCATGGCCGCCGAAGCGAAAAAACGCGGCTGGGACTGGAAGGACACCTACGCGGTGATCAACACCTTCAACGAACTCGACACCGGCAAGAAACGCACCGACGGCTCGATCAAATCTCTGGAAGAAGCCGGCATTCCCAAGGACCATATCCTCACCGCCGCGCTTAAAACCCTCGACGTGCCCGGCAGCATGGACGCCACCAACTCGGCCCTGGTCAAGCTGCCCAGCGGCGCGAAAAACCTGATCATCGGCGGCATGAACGACAACACCGTGCTCGGTGGCGTACGTGCCACTGAAAGCGCCGGCTTCAAGGCCGCCAACGTGATCGGCATCGGCATCAATGGCACCGACGCCATCGGCGAATTGAAGAAAGCCGACAGCGGCTTCTTCGGCTCGATGCTGCCAAGCCCGCATATCGAGGGCTACAACACCGCGCTGGCGATGTACGAGTGGGTCACCACCGGTAAAGAGCCCGCCAAATACACCGCCATGGACGAAGTGACCCTGATCACCCGCGCCAATTTCCAGGAAGAACTGACCAAGATCGGGCTGTGGAAATGACCGCTGCGGCCCTGCGTTTTGACGGTATCGGCAAAACCTTCCCTGGGGTCAAGGCGCTCGATGGCATCAGCTTCACCGCGCACCCGGGGCAAGTGCACGCCCTGATGGGCGAGAACGGTGCGGGTAAATCGACGCTGCTGAAGATCCTCGGCGGCGCCTATATTCCCAGCAGCGGCACGGTGCAGATCGGCGAGCAGACCATGGCCTTCAAGAACGCCGCCGACAGCATTGCCAGCGGCGTGGCGGTGATCCATCAGGAGCTGCACCTGGTGCCGGAAATGACCGTGGCCGAGAACCTGTTCCTCGGGCATTTGCCGTCGCGTTTTGGCGTGGTCAACCGCGGCGTGCTGCGCCAGCAGGCGCTGGCGTGCCTCAAGGGCCTGGCCGATGAAATCGATCCCCAGGAAAAGCTCGGGCGCCTGTCCCTGGGCCAGCGCCAACTGGTGGAAATCGCCAAGGCGCTGTCCCGCGGCGCCCATGTGATTGCCTTCGATGAACCGACCAGCAGCCTGTCCGCCCGCGAAATTGATCGCTTGATGGCAATCATCACGCACCTGCGCGATGAGGGCAAAGTGGTGCTCTATGTCTCCCACCGCATGGAAGAAGTGTTCCGTATCTGCACTGCGGTCACGGTGTTCAAGGACGGGCGCTTCGTGCGCACCTTCGAGGACATGAGCGCGCTGAGCCACGATCAGTTGGTGACCTGCATGGTCGGCCGCGATATCCAGGACATCTACGACTATCGCCCGCGCGAGCACGGCGAAGTGGCCCTCAAGGTCGACGGCCTGCTCGGTCCCGGCCTGCGCGCGCCGATCAGTTTCAACGTGCGCAAAGGCGAAATCCTAGGCCTGTTCGGCTTGGTGGGGGCAGGGCGCACGGAACTGTTCCGCCTGCTCAGCGGCCTGGAACGCGCCAGTGCCGGCCATCTGGAGCTGTGCGGTGAGCCGCTGCAATTGCGTTCACCGCGCGATGCCATCGCGGCCGGCGTACTGCTGTGCCCGGAAGACCGCAAGAAGGAGGGCATCATTCCGCTGTCCAGCGTTGCTGAAAACATCAACATCAGTGCCCGGGGCGCGCATTCGGCGTTCGGCTGGCTGTTGCGCGATGGCTGGGAGAAGGGCAACGCCGACGGGCAAATCAAGGCGATGAAGGTCAAGACGCCGAGCGCCGAACAGAAAATCATGTACCTGTCCGGCGGCAACCAGCAAAAGGCCATTCTCGGCCGCTGGCTGTCGATGCCGATGAAGGTGCTGCTGCTGGACGAGCCCACGCGCGGTATCGACATCGGCGCCAAATCGGAGATCTATCAGATCATCCACAACCTCGCGGCCCAGGGTATCGCGGTGATCGTGGTGTCCAGCGACCTGATGGAAGTCATGGGCATTTCCGACCGCATCCTGGTGCTGTGCGAAGGCGCCATGCGCGGTGAACAACTGCGCGAAAACGCGACTGAATCCAACCTGCTGCAGCTGGCCTTGCCGCGCGGCCTGGCGAACTGAGAGACGACCATGACCCTTCAAAACAACGCGTTGCCCTCGGCACGCAAACCCCTCGATCTGCGCGCACTGCTCGACAATTGGGCCATGCTGCTGGCGGCGATAGGCATCTTTGTGCTGTGTGCCTTGTTGATCGATAACTTCCTCTCGCCGCTGAATATGCGCGGGCTGGGCCTGGCGATTTCCACGGTGGGCATTGCCGCGTGCACCATGCTGTTCTGCCTGGCTTCCGGGCATTTCGACTTGTCGGTGGGCTCGGTGATTGCCTGCGCCGGGGTGGTGGCGGCGATTGTGATGCGCGATACCGACAGCGTGATGCTGGGCATCGGCGCGGCGCTGTTGATGGGCTTGATGGTGGGCCTGATCAACGGCATCGTCATCGCCAAGCTGCGGGTCAACGCGTTGATCACGACCCTGGCGACCATGCAGATCGTGCGTGGCCTGGCCTATATTTTTGCCGACGGCAAAGCGGTGGGCGTGTCCCAGGATCAGTTCTTCGTGTTCGGCAACGGCCAGTTGTTCGGCGTGCCGGTGCCGATCCTGATCACCATCGTGTGCTTCCTGTTCTTCGGCTGGTTGCTCAATTACACCACCTACGGGCGCAACACCATGGCCATCGGCGGTAACCCGGAAGCGGCGTTGCTGGCCGGCGTGAACGTGGATCGCACCAAGATCCTGATCTTCGCCGTGCACGGTTTGATCGGCGCGTTGGCCGGTGTGATCCTGGCCTCGCGCATGACCTCCGGCCAACCGATGATCGGCCAGGGTTTCGAGCTGACGGTGATATCGGCGTGCGTGCTGGGCGGGGTGTCATTGAGTGGCGGTATCGGCATGATTCGCCATGTGATTGCCGGGGTGTTGATCCTGGCGATCATCGAGAATGCGATGAACCTGAAGAACATCGACACGTTTTATCAGTATGTGATCCGTGGCTCGATCCTGCTGCTGGCCGTGGTCATCGACCGCATGAAACAACGCTGAGTTATGCCATGTGAGGACTAAATGTGGGAGGGGGCTTGCCCCCGATAGCGGTGAGTCAGTTGATGCATCTGTAGCTGACCCACCGCAATCGGGGGCAAGCCCCCTCCCACAGTTTTAATCGGCAGTGAATTTAAAAATGGTGTTCTGGGTATAGGTTTGCCCCGGGTTCAAGCGAGTCGAGGCAAAACCAGGCTGGTTAGGCGCATCCGGAAAATGCTGGGTTTCCAGGGTGAATCCGCTCCAATGCTGATAGGCCTTGCCGCCCTTGCCCTTCATCGAACCGTCCAGGAAGTTGCTGGTATAGAACTGCACCCCAGGCTCGCTGGTGTAGAGCTGCAAGCGTCGACCCGACTCGGGGTCATGCACCTCGGCCGCCAGCTGCTTGACGTCACCCTTGGTATCCAGCGCCCAGTTGAAGTCAAACCCGCCCTGTTTCGGTTCGGCAAACTTGAGCTGCGGGTGGTCGTCCTTGATGTGCTGGCCGATAGGTGTGGGCTTGAGGAAGTCCATCGGCGTGCCCTTGACCGGCGCCAGTTCGCCGGTGGGGATCAGGGTGGCGTTCACCGGTGTGTAATGGCTGGCGTGCAGGGTGGCGACCTGCTTGAGGATGTCGCCATTGCCCGCGCCGGCCAGGTTGAAGTAGCTGTGGTTGGTGAGGTTGAGCACGGTCGGTTTGTCGGTGGTGGCGGTGTAATCGATGTGCAGTTCGTTCTTGTCGTTCAGGCGATAGGTGACTTCGGTTTTCAGGTTGCCGGGGAAGCCCATTTCACCGTCCTTGGACAGGTAGGTGAGGGTGACCCCGACCGAATCCTTGTCCTTGAGCGGCTTGGCTTGCCACACCTGCTTGTCGAAGCCCTGGGCGCCGCCATGCAGCGAGTTGGGGCCGTCGTTGAGCGGCACCTGGTAGCGTTTGCCGTCGAGTTCAAAGGCACCGCCGGCCAGGCGATTGCCGAAGCGCCCAATGGTCGCGCCGAAAAACGCGGTGCCGGCCTGGTAGCCCTGCACGTCGTCAAAACCCAGCACCACGTCGTCGACCTTGCCGTGTTTGTCCGGCACCTTCAGCGACTGCAGCACACCGCCGTAGGTAATCACCGTGGCTTGCATGCCATGGCTGTTGCGCAGCACGTATTGTTCGACGGCGGTGCCGTCGTTGGTTTTGCCGAAGGGTTTGTGTTCGCTGCTCAAGCCGGCGGCATGTGCGCCGCCGCTGGCGATCAGCATGGACAGCGCCAGGCCGGACAGCAGGTATCGAGGGTGCTTCATGGTCGAACTTCCTTTTGTTGTTTTAGGATTGAATAGTTCTACTAATGTGCGATATTTCGTCACTTGGACAGCGAATTTATAGCCTTTAACGCCGATTTCGTAAAATAAAATAAGACTAATTGATCGAGGCATCACGTTATGAGTACTGAGCACGCCCTGTATCCCGACCTCAAGGGCAAGACCGTAATGATCTCCGGCGGGGCCTCCGGCATCGGCGAATTCATGGTGCGGGCCTTCGCGGCCCAGGGCGCCAAGGTGGCCTTCGTGGACCGCGCACAAAGCCAGGGCGAACGCCTGGCGGCACTGTTGAACTCCAAGGGGCATACCGTCGAGTTCGAATGCTGCGATATCACCGACGAGATTGGCTATCGCGCCGCGATCGGGCGCTTCGAACACTCCCTGGGCCCGATCACGGTACTGGTCAACAACGCCGCGAACGATGTGCGCCATACCTTGGAGGAAATCGACTCGGAGATGTTCGACCGCCTGATTGCGGTCAACCTCAAGCACGCGTTCTTTGCCGCCAAGGCCGTGGCACCGATGATGAAACACGCCGGTGGCGGCTCGATCATCAACCTCGGCTCTGTCGGCTGGATGATGGCCTCCGCCGGCTACCCGGTGTACGCCGCCAGCAAGGCCGCCGCCCATGGCATGACCCGCGGCCTGGCTCGAGAGCTGGGGCCGCACCGCATCCGCGTCAACACGCTGGTGCCAGGCTGGGTGATGACGGAAAAACAACTGGCCCTGTGGGTGGACGACGCCGCCCGCGAGCTGATCGCCCGCAGCCAGTGCCTGCCGGGCAGTGTGATGCCTGAGCATATCGCCAATATGGCGCTGTTTTTGGCTTCCGACGCCTCGGCGATGTGTTCGGCGCAGAACTTTATCGTGGATGGGGGTTGGGTGTAGAAACGCGACTATCAAACGATGAGGATGAAGTGTGGGAGGGGGCTTGCCCCCGATAGCGGTGTGTCAGCCAGCTTATATGTTGACTGGTACACCGCCATCGGGGGCAAGTCGAATCGTCGCACCGCCCCTCCCACATTTGAAAAGCGGTGCTGCTCCAGGCCTTCATATCGAGCGCCTGGCCGCGCCGGGCGGCTGTCCGGTAATGCGCTTGAAGGCACGGCTGAACGCCGCCTGGGAGGTATAGCCGAGGCGTTGCGCCACGGTGTCGATGGGCATGCGCTCCAGGGTCAGCCATTGGCTGGCCAGGCGCATACGCAGTTCCGTGGCATAGCGCAGCGGCGGTACGCCGAGGGCGGCCTGGAAGCGATCGGCGAACACCGAGCGCGAGGTGTGACACTGGGCGGCAAGCTGCGCCACGCTCCAGTCGTGGCCCGGTTGCTGATGCAAGGCGAGCAGGGCGGGGGCCAGGCGCGGATCGCGTAACGCCGCCACCAGACCCGAGGCGTTGCCACAGGCGCACTCGACCCAACCCCGTACGATCATCGCCGCCACCACATCGGCGAGGCGCGCGAGGATGCCGGCATAACCCACGCGCGCCGTGGACACTTCGCGTTCCATGACCGCCAGAATCGGCATCAGCCCCGGGTAACGCTGGCCTGCGGCATCGATCAGCATCAGGGCGGGCATCAGGTTGCCGAGCCCCTGGAGGCTGCCGAGCTCGAACTCCATACATGCACTGAACAACAGCCTGTCGGGGACGGTATCGGGTGAGGCGTTCACGGCGCAGACGGTATCCCCCAGCGGTGCGCTGTCGAAATCACTGATGTCCTGCACAGCCGCATCCGGCGCGGATAACAGCGCGTGCGCGCCGCCGTGGGAGACGAACACCGCGTTGCCGGCCGACAGGGCGAAAAGGCTGCCGTCCTCGGCACGCAGCGTGGCGTGACCGGCCGCGAGGAAGTGAAAATAGGCATGGCCCGGCTTGGCATCAAAGGCCATGCCGAACGTAGGCCCGGCCTGGATGCGCCGGTACTGCACACCCCGCAGGCGCATGCCGCGCAGCAATTCATTGATCAGGTCGGAGGAAGCGGTGAAAGCGTCCACTGAAGTCATATTCGGGGTTTCAGTCAAATAATCGAGGTTCTGCATCATAGATCATCCAGGCCGGCCTACCTAGACTGAGCGCCACGTTAATGACTGTAGGAAGACTTGTTATGACTGATTGTGCAGCCCATGCGCCTGCAGGCGTTGTGGCAGAGCCGGCCTGGATGGCGGTATTTTCCCTGGCGATGGGGGTGTTCGGCTTGCTCACGGCTGAGTATTTGCCGGCCAGCCTGTTGACGCCGATGGCCCTGGACCTGGGCGTTACAGAGGCACTGGCCGGGCAAGCGGTCACGGTGACGGCGGTAGTGGCGCTGTTCGCCGGTTTGCTGGTGCCCGGGCTGACCCGTGGTATCGACCGGCGCATCGTGCTGCTGGGCTTTTCCACGCTGATGATTGCCTCCAACCTGCTGGTGGCGCTGTCCTCCAGCCTGACGGTGCTGTTGCTGATGCGCATCCTGCTGGGCATTGCCCTCGGCGGTTTCTGGAGCATGGCGGCGGCGGTGGCAATGCGCCTGGTGCCTGCGGCGTCCTTGCCCCGGGCGCTGTCGATCATTTTCAGCGGGATTGCATTGGGTACCGTGGTCGCCGTGCCGCTAGGCAGCTACCTGGGCGGCCTGTACGGCTGGCGCAGTGCGTTTATCGCGGCGGCCGCCGTCGGCGTGGTGACCCTGGCCTTCCAGGCATTCACGCTGCCGCGCCTGGCGCCCAATGGCACCGCGCGCCTGCGCACCGTGCTGCACGTGTTGCTGCGCCCCGGCATCGCCATGGGCATGTTCGGCTGCGTCTTGGTGCACACCGCGCATTTCGCGCTGTTCACTTATATCCGGCCGTTCCTGGAAAGCACCACTGGGGTTGGCACCGAAGGGCTGGCGCTGATGCTGCTGGGTTTCGGCGTGGCGAACTTCGCCGGCACGCTGTTTGCCGGTTGGTTGCTGGTGCGCCACCCACGGGCAACGCTGGTGTTGATGCCGGTGCTGGTGGGCGTTGCGGCACTGGCGCTGGTCTGGCTGCCTGCGTCACTGCCGACCCAGGCGCTGCTCCTGGCGCTCTGGGGCATGGCGTTTGGCGGCGTGCCCGTGGCGTGGTCGAACTGGGTCGCGCGTGCGGTGCCGGATCAGGCCGAAAGTGCCGGAGGCATGGTGGTGGCGTCGGTGCAGTCGGCCATCGCTGCGGGCGCTGCCGGTGGCGGGTTGATGTTCAGCGTCAGCGGCATTGGTGGAGTGTTTGTCGGGGCGGGTGTGTTGATGCTGCTCGCGGCGTTGCTCATCGCACTGCGTGTGCAGGTACCAGGGCAGGACGGTGACCTGAGTGTGACGCACCACCCGTCTTTGGTTTAGTCTCAAACCCTTCGTTGATCGCAAGCGCTCCAGGAGCATTGAACATGGCTGACTACGTACCCCCCAAGGTCTGGACCTGGGACGCCGAAAGCGGCGGCACCTTCGCCAGCATCAACCGGCCCATCGCCGGCGCCACCCATGAGCAAGCGCTGCCGGTGGGCAAGCATCCCTTGCAGCTGTATTCCCTGGCCACGCCCAACGGGCAGAAGGTCACCATCCTGCTCGAAGAGTTGCTGGCCCTCGGGCACACCGGCGCCGAATACGACGCCTGGCTGATCAAGATCGGCGACGGCGACCAGTTCGGCAGCGGCTTCGTGGGGGTCAACCCGAATTCGAAGATTCCGGCGTTGATGGACCACAGCGGCGCGGCGCCGATTCGCGTGTTCGAGTCGGGCGCGATCCTGCAATACCTGGCCGAAAAATTCGCGGCGTTCTTTCCCGCCGAACCTGCGGCGCGTGCCGAGTGCCTGTCGTGGCTGTTCTGGCAGATGGGCAGCGCACCGTATCTGGGCGGCGGCTTCGGGCATTTCTATGCGTATGCGCCGAGCAAGATGGAGTACCCGATCAATCGCTTTGCCATGGAGGCCAAGCGTCAGCTGGATGTGCTGGACAAGCGCCTGGCGGTGAGCGAGTACATTGCCGGGGATGAATACACCATTGCCGATATCGCTATCTGGCCCTGGTACGGCGGGTTGGTGAAAGGGCGTTTGTATGGGGCGGCGGAGTTTCTGTCGGTGCATGAATACAAGCATGTGTTGCGCTGGGCCGATGCGATTGATGCGCGGCCGGCGGTGCAGCGTGGGCGGCGGGTGAATCGGGTGTCGGGTGACGATCAGTTGGCTGAGCGCCATGATGCGCGTGATCTGGACTGAGTGAAATCCAAGTGTGGGAGGGGGGCTCCCGATGGCGGCCTCTCAACCGACGGGTATCCATCTGACACACCTTGGTCCAAATGTGGGAGAGGGCTTGCCCCCGATGGCGGCCTCTGGGCCGACCAGGATGCTGGGTTGAGTACATATCCGTTTCTGCGGTCACGGCCACTTAGGGTTCCGCCCTGACGGCGGGTCACTTTGGAAAAGCCCCAAAGTAACCAAAGGGCTCTT
>NZ_CVTX01000164.1:2814-3112 GCF_900005715.1 Pseudomonas sp. 34 E 7 | reverse complement strand
GTTGCCCACGGATTCAAGCCTGCGTTCGGCCAGCGTGGTTTAACGGGGCGCCTGAGATCAAAAGCAAAAGCGCGGCGGCCTTAGAGCCGACCGGGATTTTTTGTCGATCCTGGCCAAAATGTGGGAGGGGGCTTGCCCCCGATGGCGGCCTCTGGGCCGACCAGGATGGTGGATGGGGTTGAGTACATATCCGTTTCTGCGGTCACGGCTACTTAGGGTTCCGCCCTGACGGCGGGTCACTTTGGAAAAGCCCCAAAGTAACCAAAGGGCTCTTGCCCCACCACTCGGCACCTCGCCT
>NZ_CVTX01000164.1:0-2764 GCF_900005715.1 Pseudomonas sp. 34 E 7 | reverse complement strand
AACCCGGCGTCCTGCCGGGTTACCCACGGATTCAAGCCTGCGTTCGGCCAGCGTGGTTTAACGGGGCGCCTGAGATCAAAAGCAGATCAAGAGCAAGAGCGGCTCGCTTCGCATCGTGGATACGTTGTTTGTGTGGGAGGGGCTTGTCTTCGATTTATTTGTAGCGTTGCTCGAAGACGGCCACCTGTTCGGGCTTGATCAGCTCGAAAGGCACCCACACCTCCGACTCAATCGGTTCGCCCTTGATCATCCGCACTGCCGCCTGCACGGCCTGGGTCGCCTGGGCTTTGGGGTCCTGGAACACCGATGCGCTGAGCACGCCGCGCCGGATCGCCGCCAGTCCATCGGGCAGGCCGTCGATCCCCACAATCGCCACTTCGCCCTTGGCCTTGCCCGCCTGCTGTAACGCCATGGCCGCGCCAATCGCCATTTCATCGTTGTTGGCCACGATCGCGTCGAACTGGGTGCCCGCCAGCAACCAGTTGCTGGTCAGGTCCATGGCCTTGCTGCGTTGCCATTCGGCGCTTTGCTGCTCAACGATCCTGATGCCCGGAAATTCCTTGAGCACCTGCCTGGCGCCTTCAGTGCGGTCGCGGGTGGCGTTTTGCGCCAGGTCGCCCATGATGATCGCCACGTTGCCCTTGCCGCCGAGTTTTTCCGCGAGGTAGCGCATCTGCAATTGCCCGGCCTCAATGTCGTTGGACGCCACGGTGACCACACCCTTGGGCAATGTGCGTTCATCCGGGTGACGGTTGACGTACACCAGCGGGGTGTTGCTGGCGGCGGCGGCACGGGTGATGTTGGCGGTGGCGGCGGTGTCCACCGGCAGGACGATCACCGCGTCGACGTTCTGGTTGAGGAAACCTTCGACCTGATTGAGCTGGCGCACCACGTCGCCCTGGGCGTCCTCGAACTGGATCTGCACGTCCTGTTGCGTGGCGGCCGCTTCAAGGCCGGTGCGCACGTAGGTCATGAAGTTATCGTCGACCCGCGCGATGCTCACGCCGATGCGATACGCGGCAAAGCTTGATTGGCTCAACAGCAGTAACAGTGTGGCCACGATCAATGAATAGCGATGCATGAGGTGTTCCTCTTGTTGTTATAGGGTGAACGCCTGGCGGAAACGCTCCAGGGCCCTGTCGCTGTCGCCGCTGGCCCAGCCTTCCAGGCCGACCACGCCGTTGTAGCCCATGGCATGCAGCGCCCTGGCAATCGCCGGGTAGTGGATCTCGCCGGTGCCGGGCTCCTGGCGTCCGGGCACGTCGGCCACCTGGATTTCTCCGATGGCGGGGCCTGCGCGCTGGATCAGTTCGATCAGGTTGCCTTCGCCGATCTGCGCGTGGTACAGGTCCAGGTTCATCTTCAAATGCGCGCTGCCCACCGCTTCGATCAGGGCCAGGGTGTCGGCGGCACGGGCGAACGGGGTGCCGGGGTGGTCCAGCTCGGTGTTGAGGTTTTCCAGCAGGAACACACGGCCGGCGTCCTCGCCCAGGCGTGCGATCTTTTCCAGGGTCTTGCAGGCGCTCAGCCACATGCGCCCGGAGGTGTGGCTGACGGGCTGCACCGGCAGGCCGCCGTCACCCAGGCCGGTGCCGTGCAGATTGAGGCTGGGGCAGTTGAGGCGCTCGGCAACGCTCAAGGATTCGCGGGCGCTGTCGAGCAAGTGGCGGATACCGTCAGGGTCGGTGAGCGTGCCGCTGATGTAGCCGGTCATGGAGGTGAAGTCCGCGCCTGTCGTGGCCAGGGCGTTGATGTCCTTGTCTGTCCAACTCCAGATTTCGGCGCTGAAACCGAGTGCATGAATGCGTTTGACCCGCTCCACGAACGGCAGGTCCAGGAATACCATTTCGGCACTGACCGCCAGCTTGAACGGGATCACAGGCTCACCGCCGTGCCTTGCTCGCAGGACTCGATACACGCGCGCGCAATCGCCAGGGCGGCGCGGGCATCTTCACCGCTGGCCAGGGGTTTGGCGCCGCTGCGCAGGCAGTCGACAAAGTGGTTGAGCTCGGCGATGTAGGCGTCGCGCAACAGGTCGGTGTCCAGGCGTTGGGTGTCGGCCTGGATGCCTTGGGCCTGGTAGCGTACCAGGTCGGATGCCTGCACGCCGCCCATGGTCAGCATGCCGGCACTGCCGAACACTTCACCGCGTACATCGTAGCCATACACGGCCTGGAAGCTGGCTTCGGCGGTGGCAATCGCACCGTTATCGAAGCGGATCGTGACCACGGCGGTGTCGAGCAAGCCTCGGCTTTTGTATTCCGGGGCGATCAGCGCGTCGGCCATCACCTGCACCTGCACCGCTTCGGCACCGGGGTTGAGGTAGCGCAGGGTGTCGAAGTCGTGGATCAGGGTTTCCAGGAAAATCACCCATTGCGGTGAGGCGCCAGGGTTGTTCAGCGCCGGGTCGCGGGTCAGTGAGCGCAGCAACTGCGGGGTGCCGATGCGTCCTGCGGCAACATCAAGGTGAGCGCTGCGAAAGCTCTTGGCGAAGCGCCGGTTGAAGCCGACCTGCAGGATCACACGGGCATCGGCCGCGGCGGCGATGGCGCGGTCGGCTTCATCGAGGGTGATGGCCATGGGTTTCTCGCAGAAAATCCCCTTGCCGGCGCGGGCGGCGCTGATCACCAGTTCGGCATGACTGCGGGCGGGGGCGGCGATGAGGATGCCGTCGATGTCCGGGTCGTCGAGCAGTTGCTGTGGGTCGGTGTAGACCTTGTCCACACCCAGCTCCGCCGCCAGACGCGCGGCTTGCCCTGGGGTC
>NZ_CVTX01000094.1:0-14095 GCF_900005715.1 Pseudomonas sp. 34 E 7 | reverse complement strand
GTCCACCGGCGGGCCGGTGGCCTTGCAGCGTGTATTGACCCAACTGCCGGCCAACTTCCCGGCGCCCATCGTGCTGGTGCAGCACATGCCCGCCGCCTTCACCAAGGCCTTCGCCGAGCGTCTGGACAAGCTGTGCCGCATCAGCGTCAAGGAAGCCGAGGACGGCGACATCCTGCGCCCCGGCCTGGCGCTGCTGGCGCCGGGCGGCAAGCAGATGATGGTGGACGGCCGTGGCGCGATCAAGATCCTGCCGGGCGACGAGCGCCTGAACTACAAGCCGTGCGTGGACATCACCTTCGGTTCGGCGGCCAAGTCCTATGGCGACAAAGTTCTGGCGGTGGTGCTCACCGGCATGGGCGCCGACGGCCGTGAAGGCGCGCGCCTGCTCAAGCAGGGCGGCAGCGCCATCTGGGCCCAGGACGAAGCCAGTTGTGTGATCTATGGCATGCCCATGGCCATCGTCAAGGCCGACCTGGCTGACGCGGTCTACAGCCTGGACGACATCGGCAAGCATCTGGTGGAGGCCTGCCTCTGATGGATGTCTTGAGCCTGATCGGCATCACCCTGGCGTTTGTCGCCATCATCGGCGGCAACTACCTGGAGGGCGGCCACCTCGGCGCCCTGGCCAACGGCCCGGCGGCGCTGATCGTGATCGGCGGCACCGTGGGCGCTGCGTTGCTGCAGTCGCCGCTGAGCTCGTTCAAGCGCGCCATGCAGATTCTGATCTGGATCATTTTTCCGCCACGGGTCGACATGGCAGGCGGCATCGACCGTGTGGTCAACTGGAGCCTCACCGCCCGCAAGGAAGGCTTGCTGGGCCTGGAAGGCGTGGCTGATGCCGAGCCCGACAGCTATGCACGCAAGGGCCTGCAGCTGCTGGTCGACGGCGCCGAACCGGAAGCGATCCGCAGCATCCTCGAGGTGGATTTCTACACCCAGGAAAGCCGCGATATCAATGCGGCCAAAGTGTTTGAAAGCATGGGCGGCTACGCGCCGACCATCGGCATCATCGGCGCAGTGATGGGCCTGATCCACGTGATGGGCAACCTGGCTGACCCTTCGCAACTGGGCAGCGGCATTGCCGTGGCGTTTGTCGCCACCATCTATGGCGTGGCCAGCGCCAACCTGGTGCTGCTGCCGGTGGCAAGCAAGCTCAAGTCGATTGCCATGCGCCAGTCCCGCTACCGCGAAATGCTGCTCGAAGGCATCCTGTCGATTGCCGAGGGCGAAAACCCGCGCTCCATCGAACTGAAGCTCCAGGGCTTCTCGGATTGATGGGTATGAACACTGCAGGAGCGAGCTTGCTCGCGAAAATCGTCAACGATAACGCGGGTATCCTGGATAAACGCGTTGCTCTCGGGTTTTTCGCGAGCAAGCTCGCTCCTACAGGTGATTCGGTGTGTGGAGGGGAGCGCCTGTGAGCCGTCGCCGTCGCGAGCCTGAAGAGCACGTCAACCATGAACGCTGGCTGGTGTCCTACGCGGACTTCATCACCTTGCTGTTTGCGTTTTTCGTGGTGATGTACTCGATCTCGTCGATCAACGAAGGCAAGTACAAGATCATTTCCCAGGCATTGGTCGGGGTGTTCAACGATTCCGAGCGCGCGCTCAAGCCGATTCCCATTGGCGAAGAACGGCCCAAGACGGTGACGCCGGCCAAGCCACTGGTCAACGACAGCGATGAAACCGCCGCAGGCATCGGCGGCACCAGCGACCCGCTCAAAAGCATCGCCGACGATATCAGCGCCGCGTTCGGTGACCTGATCAAGTCCAATCAGATGACCGTGCGCGGCAATGAGTTGTGGGTGGAGATCGAGCTCAATTCCAGCCTGTTGTTCGCCAGCGCCGATGCGTTGCCGAGCGACCAGGCCTTCACCATCATCGATAAGGTGGCGGCGATCCTCAGGCCGTTTGACAACCCGATTCACGTCGAAGGCTTTACCGACAATGTGCCGATCAGCACTGCGCAGTACCCGACCAACTGGGAACTGTCCTCGGCGCGCGCGGCAAGCATCGTGCGCATGCTCGCGATGCAGGGGGTCAACCCCCAGCGCCTGGCGTCGGTGGGCTACGGTGAATTCCAGCCGGTGGCCAATAACGCCACGGCCGAAGGCCGCGGGCGCAACCGGCGCGTGGTGCTGGTGGTGTCACGTAACCTGGATGTACGCCGCAGCCTGACCGGCACCGGCACGGCAAATGCAACACCGGATGCGGCATTGCGGCGCGCTGGCACACAAACTGCACCGGCCCCTGCAAAACCGCCGGTGCGGACAAGCTCCGTCAATTCTCCGTCACCGGCTCAATAACCTATGCAATGTCTCGGTCGCGCCTGTGCCCACCGGGAGGAATCAACCGAATGAGAGTCTGGGCAGTTGCCAATCAAAAGGGTGGAGTCGGCAAGACCACCACTTCCATCGCTTTAGCCGGCTTGCTGGCCGAGGCGGGCAAGCGCGTGGTCGTGGTCGACCTCGACCCCCACGGCTCCATGACCAGCTATTTCGGCTACGACCCGGATGCGCTGGAACACAGTTGCTACGACCTGTTCCTGCACAAGGGCAGCGTGCCGAGCGACTTGCCCCGGCAACTGCTGCTGCCCACCAGCAGTGACAGTATTTCGCTGTTGCCGTCCAGCACCGCCCTGGCCACCCTTGAACGCCAGTCGCCGGGCCAGAGCGGCCTGGGCCTGGTGATCGCCAAGACCCTGGCGCAACTGTGGCAGGACTTCGATTACGCGATCATCGACAGCCCGCCCTTGCTCGGCGTGCTGATGGTCAATGCCTTGGCGGCCAGCCAGCAACTGGTCATCCCGGTACAGACCGAGCACCTGGCCGTCAAAGGCCTGGAGCGCATGGTCAGCACCCTGGCGATGATCAACCGTTCGCGCAAACAGGCGCTGCCGTACAGCATCGTGCCGACCTTGTTCGACCGACGTACCCAGGCGTCCCTCGGCACCCTGCGCGTACTGCGCGATGGCTACCCGGACAGCATCTGGAATGGCTACATCCCGGTGGACACGCGCCTGCGCGACGCCAGCCGCGCGGGGCTTACGCCGTCGCAGTTCGACGGCAAGAGCCGCGGCGTACTGGCGTATCGGGCGTTGCTCAAGCACCTGTTGTCCCAGCAACTTGTGGCGCAGGTGGCGTGATGAACCGTCCCGTTCAATACAAGACCCGGCCGCAACTGGCACTGGAATCCTACCTGGATGCCTTGCTGCAGGACGCGACCGCCGAAGAACTGCCGGAACCGATCCTGGTGCCGGAGCCGATCATTGAGGTCGAAGCGGCGCTGGATGAGTTCCAGTTGGCGGTGCTCGAGGAGCAGGCCCGCGATGCCCGGGTCGAGGCGCTGCCCGTGGTGCTGCCGATCACACCTGAGGGGGTGGCGCCGGTGGTGGTCGAGCCGATCGTGCAAGTGCACCTGCCGCCGAGCATCACGCCGCCGCCGGTGACCGGTGACGGTCGCCCGTCCTGGGCCGCCGAGCCGTTCGAATGCCTGTTGTTCGATGTGGCCGGCTTGACCCTGGCGGTGCCGCTGGTGTGCCTGGGCTCGATCTATTCCCTGGAAGGCCAGGAGCTGACGCCACTGTTCGGGCAGCCGGAGTGGTTTCTCGGCATCCTGCCCAGCCAGGCCGGCAATCTCAAGGTGCTGGACACGGCGCGCTGGGTGATGCCCGACCGCTACCGTGACGATTTTCAACAGGGCCTGCAGTACGTGATCTCCGTGCAGGGTTACGAGTGGGGGCTGGCGGTGCATCAAGTCAGCCGCTCGTTGCGCCTGGACCCGAACGAAATCAAATGGCGCAGCCACCGTGGCCAACGGCCGTGGTTGGCGGGCACCGTGATCGAACACATGTGCGCATTGCTCGACGTCGCCGAACTGGCCGAGTTGATCGCCAGTGGCGCAGTCAAGACGATGGCGCAGAACAAACGCAGTTGATTGGACAATAAAGGTCGTGCGGTTGCGCGGCCCATTAGCACACACGCCGTCGATAGCGGCATTTGAGGGGTCAGAAAGATGAACAAGTCAGCGTCCGCACAAGGTTTGGATGATCCGATCCTGCAATGGGTGACCTTCAAACTGGACAACGAGTCCTACGGCATTAACGTGATGCGCGTGCAGGAAGTGCTGCGCTACACCGAGATCGCCCCGGTACCGGGTGCACCGAGCTACGTGCTGGGCATCATCAACCTGCGCGGCAACGTGGTGACGGTGATCGACACCCGCCAGCGCTTCGGCCTGGCGCCGACCGATGTCAACGACAACACGCGCATCGTCATCATCGAAGCCGACAAGCAAGTGGTCGGGATCATGGTCGACAGCGTCGCCGAAGTGGTCTACCTGCGCCAATCGGAAGTGGAAACCGCGCCGAACGTGGGCAACGAAGAATCCGCCAAGTTTATCCAGGGCGTGTGCAACAAGAACAACGAGCTGTTGATTCTGGTTGAGCTGGACAAAATGATGAGCGAAGAAGAGTGGTCGGAACTGGAGAGCATCTGATTGTTCCTTGAGGCGGCGGTGATTGTCCTGGCCCTGTTGTGGGCCGGGACCTTGGCATTCCTGCTGCGCTACATGCGCCAGCAACGCGAGTCGGTCCTGCAACAGGCCGAGCGCGATGCGGTGCGTGACCGGCGCATTCTGGAGCTGGTCAAACGCGTCGATCATTTCCAGCAGACTGCGGTGCGGGTAGGCGATGAGGTGCATGAACTGCGCGCGATTCTCGGGCCGTTGCCGGACAAGCTGGTGCAGTTGGAACAGCGCGATCCTGCCAACCTGTCGTTCGCCCAGGCGGCCAAGCTGGTGGGCATGGGCGCGACGGTGGACGAACTGACCCAGTCGTGCGGCCTGACCCATGCCGAAGCGCAGTTGATGAGCAAGTTGCACAAGAGCTGATTCGGGCTGGCTTGCTCGGTTCAATGTGGGAGGGGGCAAGCCTGTGGCGATCTTGCGGCTGTCCTCGATCCAGTGTGGGAGGGGGCTTGCCCCCGATGGCGGTTTGTCAGCTGAACACTGGCTGGCTGACACACCGCTATCGGGGCATAGGTATCTACCCAACTCAGCAGCGCCCAACCGTAACCACGATGCGAAGCGAGTCGCTCTTGATCTTGATCTGCTTGTGATCTTAGGCGCCCCGTTAAACCACGCTGGCCGAACGCAGGCTTGAATCCGTGGGCAACCCGGCAGGACGCCGGGTTAGCCGCACTGGGCCATGGATGGCCCATTGCGGCGGCCCACGGATTCAAGCCTGCGTTCGGGCACACCGAGCCTAGGCGAGGTGCCGAGTGGTGGGGCAAGAGCCCTTTGGTTACTTTGGGGCTTTTCCAAAGTGACCCGCCGTCAGGGCGGAACCCTAAGCAGCCGTTACCGCAGAAACGGATATGTACTCGTTCCAATCCAACATCCCGGACAGCCCAGAGGCCGCCATCGGGGGCAAGCCCCCTCCCACATGTCGATTGCCATACATCAATCAATTTTCTTGAGCCACAGACTTTTCCCCGTCCCCAAGGGTCAACATCCTGCAAGCACCTTGACCCAGGAGATACCCTTAAATGACCACACCCAAAGCCCTGTTGATTCTCCACGGCAAACAAGCCCTCAACGAGGACGTGCGTGCGGCTGTGCTCGCCCGTCGTGAGCAGGGCTGGGAGCTGGCGGTGCGGGTGACGTGGGAGGGCGGCGATGCGCTGCGCCTGGTCAACGAGGCATTGGAAAACGGCTATACCCATATCATCGCCGGCGGTGGCGACGGCACCTTGCGCGATGTCGCCGAAGCGATGGCGCAAGCCGGCACCGACGCCAGCCTGGTGTTGATGCCCCTGGGCACCGCCAACGACTTCGCCAAGGCCGCCGGTGTGCCGCTGGAGCCGGCCGGTGCCCTCGCGTTGCTGGATGTCGAGCCAAGGGCAATCGACCTCGGCCAGGTCGGCGGGCAGATCTTCCTCAACATGGCCACCGGCGGCTTCGGCAGCCAGGTCACCGCCAACACGTCCGAAGACCTGAAGAAAGTCCTCGGGGGTGCCGCCTACCTGTTCACCGGGTTGTCGCGCTTCAGTGAATTGAAGGCCGCCTATGCTGAGCTGGAAGGCCCCGATTTCCAGTGGAAAGGCGAGTTGCTCGCGCTGGGCATCGGCAACGGTCGCCAGGCCGGCGGCGGGCATGTGCTGTGCCCCGATGCGCTGGCCGATGACGGGTTGCTGGACGTCAGCATCCTGCCGGCACCCCAGGAGGTGGTCGGCACCCTGCGCGAACTGATGAGCAATGGCTGGGGCCTGGACACCATGTTCGTGCGCGCCCGCCTGCCGTGGGTCAATATCAAGGGCGCGCAGGGCTTGTACATCAACCTCGATGGCGAGCCGCTGGAAGGCGACGACCTGCATTTCGAAGCGGTGCCCAAGGCCCTGCGGGTGCACCTGCCGCTGGGTTCGCCCCTAGTCGTCCAGGCTGATGATCTGCTCGCGCACCGCGAATAACACCAGGCCCGCCACGTCGAAAATCTGCAGGCGCTTCATGATCTGCGAGCGATGCGCTTCCACGGTCTTGATGCTCAGGCCCAGTCCGTGGGCGATTTCCCGGGTGGACTTGCCACGCACGATCAAGCGCAGGATTTCCAGCTGTCGCGCCGTCAGGTTGTGGCTGTGGGGCACGGGCGAGGCCGCGCCCTGGCTGCGGATCAGCGCCTGGTTGATCACCGTGTGGGCGATGGCCGGGCTCAGGTAACGCTCGTTGTTGCGCAAGGCCCGCAGGGCGTGTTCCAGCTCGTTGCCGGTCATGTCTTTGAGCAGGTAGCCGTGAGCGCCCGACTCCAGCGCGCGCATGATCAAGTCGGGCTCGGTGTGCATCGACAGGATCAGCACCTTGCTCTTGGGGTAGGCCGCCTTGAGTTGCTGCAGGGCGTCGAGGCCGCCGGTGTGTTTCATCGACAGGTCCAGCAGCACGATATCCGGCTGCAGGGCGCGAAACTGCTCGAGCAATTGCGCGCCGTCGCTGGCTTCGCCGATCACGTTGTAGCCGGGAATATCCAGGATCAGCGCGCGAACGCCGGCGCGGATCAGCGCGTGGTCATCCACCAGGAGCAGGTTGCAGGTCACCGGGCAACCTCAGGGGCGCCGGCCCGTTCGAGGGCGCGAGGCGCCCAGGGGAACAACGCGTCGATCCGCGTACCTTTGCCTGGCTCGCTGCTGACGGACAAGGTGCCTCCCAGTTGGTCCATCCGCTCGTACATGCCGGCCATGCCGCGCTGGCCTTCGCGGCCTGGGTCGGTGGCGGGCGAAAAGCCCAGGCCGTCATCGCAGATCATCAGCGACAGGCCTTCGGGCAGGCGTTGCAGGCGCACCCGCAGGTTGTGCGCCTGAGCGTGACGGAGCATGTTGGTCACCGCTTCCTGGGTGATACGAAACGCCGCCACGGCCATTTCTTCAGGAATACCCGCCAGCCGTTGCGGGCATTCCAGGCTCCAGCACACCTGGGTTTTCCCCAGGGTCTTGAGCAGGTGCGCGCGCAAGCTCGCTTCCAGGCCCAGGCTGGCCAACTGGCGCGGGTTGAGGATGGCGGACACGTCGCGCACCTTGGCCAGGGTTTCATTGAGGGTATTGCACAGCGCCGTGCATTGATCCTGCAGCTCCGGCGGCAGGCGACGCTGCAGCCATTCGGTTTGCAGCTTGGCGGCGGTCAGCAGTTGGCCGATGTCGTCGTGCAGCTCGCGGCTGAGGCGATGGCGTTCGTTTTCCTGGACCTGCAACAGGCGGTCGGCCAATTCCTGGGGCTGGAACTTGATCGATTTGCGCGAACGCCATTGGTGCAGGCCCACCACCGCCAGCGTGGCCAGGTTGAGCAGCAGGATCAATAGCGACAAGGGCGATGCGTGTACGTACGCCCATGCGCTGGCAGACAGCGAACACAGGCACAGCGCGAGGACGATACGGCGTGCAGTGCTGCGCGACACAGACCTGGAAAAAAGTGGCTTTAGATTGGCGTACATACGAATGAAGCCACTGAGGGTTCGCTGCGGGGAGACCGGTTGGCCGGGCTCTGTTTGGAATACGCTGCCGAGTCGTGTTTAAACATGATGAAGTTGAGTCACTTCGAGTGGCGCCATAGTACCACCCCTGTTACCGTTGGTCGCCTGATTGGTTTATGGCCCGCGCAAATACTCTGGAGAGTATTCCCAGCGTTAAACAGTGAAGTTGTATTAATACAGTTGGTTTGTATCGTTATTGCATGGATGGCTAATGGATATTTACGCCTGTTTTGCCATCATCGGTCGTTTTTGGATAGGTGGATTATCAAATACGACCTGCATAAGGCTCAAGTCCCGTGATGCAAGCGTGGCTGCGGCGCGTGATTGAACTCCTTTTGCGGAATCTGCAAGGTCGCCAGCGCGATCAAGGCGGTTTGCTCACTCTCGTCCAGGGGCAGTTCACCGGTGCGTGTGTCGATCAGCTCCAGTTGCCAGGCCAGCAGCGTCAGGCAGTCATGCAACGCATCCAATGCCTGGTCGTGCAATTGCAGGGGGGGGCGGGCGTTGGTAATGAGCACTTGAAGGCGCCGCGAGAAATCGCTGATCGCTTGCAGTGCCAGGTTGTCGGCCTTTTCAGCCAGTTTGGCCAGGCTGGTTTTCATGCAGTCGATGGCGTCACTGTCGTCACGGATCAAATGCAGATGGCTCAAGCACTCCTGGGACTTGATCAGCAGCATCTCGGCCTCCCGCAGAAACTCGGGAAGTGCCGTTTGCCATTCGTTCGCGCTATTCATCATGCATGTCTCCGCAACTCAAGCTCGGGTGATGAGATGTCGCACCGGGTGAATGGCTTAAACTAGCGCTGAAATAGGATTGGGTCTTGTAGGTAGCTTCCGAAATGCCTGTAGGAGCTTTATTGAAATGCTCGCGAAAGTCGTGCGTAACCCCGGCTGAGCGGGATGCCACAACTTCAGTTGCCGATACGTGAGTGCCTGGAAGGCCGGCGGGCCCAGGGCTTGGGATGGCAAACAAAAGCGTGACTCCATTCATGCAATGAGAATGGCGTCACATTAATGGCTATTAGATATCGCGAATATCAGGTCAGGCCTGATTGCGCATAGGGGAATCCCCTACGCAGTGGAACCGCACGTCGATTCGAATGTCCCGCGCCGCCGCGATACAGCGCTATGGGGGGTGAATGCAGTAAAGCATGATGTCAGTGTGACATCAATGCATTTACATGGCATTTTACCGGGGTCAAGGTCTGGCGTTTGGCGCCGATAACTTGCCTATATGAACTGCGCACTCGCAGAACTGACATGCACACCAGGAGCTCTTAATGGCCGGCATTCTCGACACGGTAGATCAACGCACGCAATTGGTGGGTGAGAATCGCCTGGAAATCCTCATGTTCCGCCTGTTCGGGCGACAGCTGTTCGCGATCAACGTGTTCAAAGTGCAGGAAGTGCTGCAACTGCCCAAGCTGACCCTGATGCCCCAGCGTCACCCCTTTGTGTGTGGCGTGGTCAACCTGCGCGGCCAGACCTTGCCGGTGATCGACCTGTCCCAGGCCATCGGCATGCGCCCGTTGGTGCCAGGGCCCAACAGCACCATTATCGTCACCGAGTACAACCGCTCGGTGCAGGCCTTCCTGGTGGGTGGCGTCGACCGCATCGTCAACATGAACTGGGAAGCCATCCTGCCGCCGCCGGCCAGCGCCGGGCGCCAGCATTACCTCACCGCCATCAGCAAGGTCGATGACCAGTTGGTGGAAATCATCGATGTGGAAAAAGTCCTGGCTGAAATCGTGCCCTACAACGCCAAGGTCTCCCGGGAAAAACTCGAAGACCCGGTGCTGGAGCGCGCCCGTGGCCGCGAAGTGCTGCTGGTGGACGACTCCAACGTGGCGCTCTCGCAATTGCGTGACACGCTCGGCCAGTTGGGTGTGAAGATGCACATTGCCAGCGATGGCCTCAAGGCGCTGAACATGCTCAAGGCCTGGGCCGACAGCGGCCAGGTGATGACCGACAAACTGCTGATGATCTTCACCGACGCCGAAATGCCCGAGATGGATGGCTATCG
Organism: Pseudomonas sp. 34 E 7; assembly: GCF_900005715.1. Taxonomy (NCBI): domain Bacteria; kingdom Pseudomonadati; phylum Pseudomonadota; class Gammaproteobacteria; order Pseudomonadales; family Pseudomonadaceae; genus Pseudomonas; species Pseudomonas sp. 34 E 7. The sequence goes on along the minus strand of NZ_CVTX01000094.1, from coordinate 4,060 downwards.
CCTCACCACCGAAATCCGCAACGACCCGCGCCTGCGTGGCCTCTACGTGGTGCTGCACACCTCGCTCTCGGGCAGCTTCAACGAGTCGATGGTGAAGAAGGTCGGCTGCGACAATTTCCTCTCCAAGTTCCAGCCCGACAAACTGGTCGATGTGGTGCGTGAGCGTCTGATGCTGGACGAAGTGCCCGCCTGACTTTAGGGTGTGACACTTTGTTCCCCAGGAAAGCAGGCCCATGCTCCGTCTCAGCGCGTTGTACCGTTACCCCTTGAAGTCCGGCAAGGCCGAGGCCCTGCAGCAGATTGGCCTGGATAAGCTGGGGCTTGAAGGGGATCGACGCTGGATGCTGGTGGACGAAGCCAGCGGGCGATTCCTCACGCAACGCGCCGTGGCGAAGATGAGCCAGTTGACTGCCCTGTGGAACACGGCGGGCGGCCTGACCCTCAGTTCGCCGGGCCATGGGACATTGGACGTGGCACTGCCGGGCGCCGGCGCGTTGCGCGGTGTGACCATCTGGCACGACACCCTGCGCGTGCCGGACGCAGGCGATGCAGCGGCGGCCTGGGTCAGCGCCTTCATCGGTAAACCGACGCGCCTGGTGCATATGCCCGTGGATCGCGCACGCTTCACCCAGCATGGTTTTGGCCATGATAGCGATCAGGTCGGCTTTGCCGACGGTTACCCCTTGCTGCTGATCGGCCAGGCTTCCCTGGACGATTTATGCACCCATATCGGCCGGCCGATGGACATGCTGCGCTTTCGCCCCAACCTGGTCATCGACGGCGCCGAGACCTTTGCCGAGGACGGCTGGAAACGCTTGCGCATCGGCGCGGTGGAGTTTCGCGTGGTCAAGCCCTGCTCACGTTGCATCCTCACCACCATCGACCCGCAGACCGGCGAGCGCAGCCCGGACCGCGAGCCGTTCGCGACCCTGCAGGCCTATCGCAGCACCGAGCAGGGCGCGATGTTCGGCCAGAACCTGGTCAACGATGGGGTTGGACGGCTGGAAGTCGGCATGCCGGTGACGGTGCTGGAATGAAAAATGCCCGTCTCGCAGGAGACGGGCATTTTTTTGCGCCGGTGGGCGTTTAGCCGCGGTATTCGCACAGGTAAGCGGTGTCTTCGGCGACCTTCAACTGGAACTTGCTGTTGGCGGGTACGTTGAACTGGCTGCCGGCAGCGAAGGTTTCCCACTCGGCATCAGGCAGTTTGACGACCAGGGCGCCGGAGACCACGTGCATGATTTCACGCTGGGCGGTGCCGAATTCGTATTCACCCGGGGCCATGACGCCGATGGTGGCCGGACCTTCCTCGGTGCCGAAAGCGATCGACTTGACGGTGCCGTCGAAGTATTCGTTGACTTTGAACATGGGTGAATCCTCGTAAAAAGGGTCAAAGCTTACGCCAGTCACTGTAGGAGCGAGCTTGCTCGCGAAAACCTGAGAGCACCCCGTTAACCCAGATGTGCTGCGTTATCGTTGGCGATCTTCGCGAGCAAGCTCGCTCCTACAGGTGGGCAGCATTAAGGCAAAAGTTTGATCAGTATGCCCAAGCCTTTCAGAGCTGCCTAGACCGGCAAAATCAACGGCAGCAGGCGCGCCGTGTTGCGCGCATCTTCCAGGGCGCGATGCTGCTGGCCAACGAACTGCATACCCGCCAATTGCAGCGCGCCATTGAGCCCCAGGGGCTTGTCCAAGCGCCGGGCCTTGGCGAAGCGTTGCTTGAGGTTGACATGGGGCGTCTGGCCGAGCGCGCTGGCCAGGCCATGGCGTTGCCATTCCAGTTCAAGCTGCACGCGGTCGTAATCGCCCCAACTGGCCCAGCCCTCCAGGCGGGGCCGATGCTGGCCCAGCCAGCGTTCGAACAGCGGCCACACCTCGGTGATGGGCGTTGCCGCGTCGATGTTGGCCTGGGTGATATGGGTCAATTGGCGGCAAAAGGGCGTCAGCAGTGGCCGCCGCAGCGGTCGCACGAAGCGCTGGAAGTGATCCAGCTCGCGACCCTGGCGGTTGACCAGGCTCGCGCCGATTTCGATGACTTCCATCTCCGTCACGGGCCAGCCGCCGTCATCTGTTGTGGCTTCAAGGTCAATAATCAGCCAATGAGGCATGCGCAGGTTCCCGTACTGTTCCTGTCCTGATGGGGATAGAGCGTAGCCGGGCCGTGTAGTTCCGCCCAGGGGGCTTATTCAATCTTCCAATGGCGGGTTGCGATGCCACCAGGCAGGCGCCTGGTTTGTAAACCCTGTACACAAGTTTTGCCCAAGCGCTTGCTTGGTTGACGGCCACGGCCTAAATTGCCCGCCAAGACGATAGTAGACATAAGGGAAAGCAGCATGGATGACCATCAAGCCCTGCGGGTGATGCGCACCATGGTCGACGCTGGCCAATTGACCGACCCGGAGAGCGCCCGGGGCAAGTTGCTGCAAACCGCAGCGCACCTGTTTCGCAACAAGGGCTTCGAGCGCACCACCGTGCGCGACCTGGCCGGCGCGGTGGGCATCCAGTCGGGCAGCATCTTTCATCACTTCAAGAGCAAGGACGAGATCCTGCGCGCGGTGATGGAAGAAACCATCCTCTACAACACCGCGATGATGCGCGCCGCGCTGGAGCAGGCGGGCACTGTGCGCGAGCGCGTGCGGGCGCTGATCCGCTGCGAATTGCAGTCGATCATGGGCGGCAGCGGTGAGGCGATGGCGGTGCTGGTGTACGAATGGCGTTCACTGTCTGCCGAAGGCCAGGCCCGGGTACTTGCCCTGCGCGACGTGTATGAGCACATCTGGCTGCAGGTGCTGGACGAAGTCAAGGCTGCCGGCTACATCAAGGGCGACGTGTTGATCACCCGGCGCTTCCTGACCGGCGCGTTGTCCTGGACCACCACCTGGTTCCGCACCCAGGGCAGCCTGACGCTCGAAGAACTGGCTGAAGAAGCCCTGCTGATGGTGCTCAAGGCGGATTGAGGCGCAGCTATCAATTTACCGGCAAGCGTTGTCTCCCCCGGGAAAAACGCCTAGCTTATCGCCATCATAGAATTCAACGGTGTGTGCCTAGATGTTTTCGCCATGGCGGCTGGCTGCAGGACTTACATTTTGGGCGCTGGGTACCGCAGGGTGGACGCAAGCCGGCGCCGCGCAGTTGGTGAGGGTCGGCGCGGCGCATTTTCCGCCGTATACCGTACGCCCTGAGCAAGGCGCCGATACCGGGTTGCTGCCGCAATTGGTCGAAGCGTTGAACGCCGTGCAAAGCGACTATCAGTTCGTGCTGGTGCCCACCTCGATCCCCCGGCGTTTTCGCGATTTCGAGCAGGGCCGGGTGGACATGGCGATCTTTGAAAACCCCTCCTGGGGGTGGACCAATGTGGCCCATACCAGCGTCGACATGGGGCTGGAAGACGCTGAAATCTTCGTGGCCGAGCGTGAGCCCGGTCGCGACCAGCGCTTTTTCGCCGACCTGGCCGGCAAACGCCTGGCGGTGTTCAGCGGTTATCACTACGCCTTCGCCCAGTTCAACCCCGACCCCAAGTACCTGGCCGAGCACTTCAACGCTACCTTGACGTATTCCCATGACAGCAACTTGCTGATGGTCGCGCGCGGGCGTGCCGATATTGCGTTGGTCACTCGTTCGTACCTGAGTGATTTCATGGTGCGCAACGCGAACATGGCGGACAAGTTCCTGGTGTCGGAGCGCATTGATCAGGTCTATCACCATTACGCGCTGCTGCGGCCCAAGGCGCCGATCACCGGGCCGGTCTTTGCCGAGTTGCTCAAGCGCTTGCGGGATAACGGCCAGATGCTCAGGATTTTCGCGCCGTATCGGATTGATATAACGCCACTGCGCTGAGGCCGCAGTTGATCAAGTGTGGGAGGGGGGGCTCCTGATGGCGGCCTTGGAGCCGACCGGTATCCTGTGACGGCCCCGGTCCAAATGTGGGAGGGGGCTTGCCCCCGATGGCGGCCTCTGGGCTGGCCGGGATGTTGGATCAGATCGAGTACATATCCATTATTTAGGTAACGGCCACTTAGGGTTCCGCCCTGACGGCGGCTCACTTTTGAAAAGCGCAAAA
>NZ_CVTX01000033.1:0-2749 GCF_900005715.1 Pseudomonas sp. 34 E 7 | reverse complement strand
GGCCCTGGCCGACACGCGCCAGGTCTCCGCCCACCTGCCGCGCCCGCCGCGTTTGCAGCGCACGCTGTACAAGCTGATTACCCTGCTGCTGCCCAGGCACCAGCAGCAGTTCATCCGCGAGATTCTCTACGGTTGCTATGAACACGAAAACGAGTTCGACCAGGCCTGTGGCCCGGTTTGGTGGGACAAGGCGCGACAAAACCAGGAAGAGCGCCAGCAGCGTCCGATTGACGCGCACCAGCTCGAACACTGGTTCGCCAACCCGGTGGTGCGCCTGATTCTCGGCGAGCGCCGTGCCGCGATCCATGCCCACCTGATGGACGCACCGGCAAAATAAGCCCGCCCGCCAAAGCGCGTGCCAGAGCTTCTCTTTATGCCGGGAGCGTCGTAACCTCCGGGTATGCCCGTCACTTTCAAGTTGTTGATCGCTGCGCTTTTCACTTGCCTGAGCCTGGCGGCCCATGGCGAGAAATTGCGCATTGTCACCGAGCCATGGGCGCCCTACGTCTACGACGACAACGGCACCATGCGTGGCCTGGACTATGAAACCACGGTGGTCGTGTTCCAGCGCCTCGGTGTGGATGTGCAATGGCAGTTCCTGCCCTGGAAGCGTTGCCTGGCCATGCTCGACCAGGGCCATGCCGACGGCGCGCTGGATATTTTCCACAGCCACGAGCGCGACGCCTTGCTGCTCTACCCCAGCGAGCCCTTGTCGGCGGTCGAGTTCGTGCTGTTCTATGCCAACGAGCGCCCTCACCCCGCCGAAACCCTCGACGATCTGCGCGGCCTGACCGTCGGCGTCTCGCCCGGTTACCTGTATGGCGAGGCATTCAGTGCCTCCAACGCGTTCGCGCGTGAACCGGCCCCCAGCCATGAAGCCAACTTCGGCAAGCTCATGCTGGGGCGCATCGACATGGTGGTCACTGACCGTCGCGTGGGGCAGCACTTGATCAAACAATTGGGCCTGGAGGACAAGGTCAGCCAGGCGCCCGTGGTGGTCAGCCGCCAGCCGCAGTTTCTTGCCGTACGCCGTGGCGCGGGCATGGATTTGCTGGTCCAGCGCTTCGCCGCCGAGCTCAGGCGCTTCAAGCAAGAGCCGGCCTATGCCGCGTTGAGCGCCAAATACGGCGGTATCCAGGCACAAACGACCCCGATCAACGCGTTCGATTACACCGTTGAGCAGCAGGAAAGCAGCGCGCAGTGATTGCTCTGTTATACTCCGGCCTTTCCGCCAGGCTTACGCCCGGCCGCTCGGGTCTTGAAAAAGGCACCCAACCCCGCTACAGCGCAGCTTTGCAGCCCGCGCGAGCCGGTGGAGTGCCCGCCAGACACAGCAGGACCGGACGGGATTACGCTCCCCTAAGCGCCATTCACGCCCGGCAAGATTATCCCTTTGGGCCAAGCCCTAACTAAAACAGGATTACTCATGTCCTTTGCTTCCCTCGGTCTCTCCGAGGCTTTAGTCCGCGCCATCGAGGCAGCGGGCTATACCGAGCCTACTCCGGTGCAACAGCGGGCCATTCCCGCCGTGTTGCAAGGTCGCGACCTGATGGTTGCGGCGCAGACAGGTACCGGTAAAACCGGTGGTTTCGCCCTCCCGATTCTGGAGCGGTTGTTCCCCAACGGTCACCCGGACAAATCCCAGCGTCACGGCCCGCGCCAACCGCGCGTACTGGTCCTGACCCCCACCCGCGAACTCGCCGCCCAAGTGCACGACAGCTTCAAGCTGTATGCCCGCGACTTGAAGTTCGTCAGCGCCTGCATCTTCGGCGGCGTCGGCATGAACCCTCAGGTTCAGGCCATGTCCCGTGGTGTCGACGTGCTGGTGGCATGCCCGGGTCGTTTGCTCGACCTGTGCGGCCAGGGCAGCGTCGATTTGTCCCACGTGGAAATCCTCGTGCTGGACGAAGCCGACCGCATGCTCGACATGGGCTTTGTCCATGACGTGAAAAAAGTGCTCGCCCGCCTGCCGGCCAAACGTCAGAACCTGCTGTTCTCGGCAACGTTCTCCCAGGACATCACTGCCCTGGCCGGCAAGTTGCTGCACAACCCGGAGCGCATCGAAGTCACGCCGCCCAACACCACGGTCGAGCGTATCGAACAACGGGTCTTCCGCCTGGCCGCCAGCCACAAGCGCTCGCTGCTGGCGCACCTGATCACCCACGGCGCGTGGGAACAGGTGCTGGTGTTCACCCGCACCAAGCACGGCGCCAACCGCCTGGCCGAATACCTGGACAAGCATGGCCTCACCGCCGTTGCCATCCACGGTAACAAGAGCCAGAACGCACGCACCAAGGCCCTGGCTGACTTCAAGGCCGGTTCCGTACGCATCCTGGTCGCCACCGATATCGCCGCCCGCGGCCTGGACATCGACCAACTGCCGCACGTGGTCAACTTCGAGCTGCCCAACGTCGATGAAGACTACGTACACCGTATCGGCCGCACAGGCCGTGCCGGTCGTTCGGGCGAGGCCATTTCCCTGGTCGCGCCGGACGAAGAAAAACTGCTCAAAAGCATCGAGCGCATGACCAAGCAGAAAATCGCCGACGGCGACCTGATGGGCTTCGATGCCAGCACCGTGGAGGCCGAAAAGCCAGAAGCGCGCGAGCGTCCGGACGTGCGTAACCCACGCAACCCACGTGGTCCGAAGGGCGATGGCCCGAACGGCGGCGGTGGTGGCGGTGGTCGTCGCGACAAGGGCAAGGACAAGGGCAAGGAAAAAACCGCGACCAGCAGCCGTGGCGAACGC
>NZ_CVTX01000175.1:2398-4837 GCF_900005715.1 Pseudomonas sp. 34 E 7 | reverse complement strand
TGTCCAACTGGCTTTGCAAATCTGCCGCGCGGCTTTTGAGTTCTTCGTTATCGCGACGGGTGGTGTCCAGTTGCTCTTGAGTCATCGCCAGCTTGTCGCTCAACGCACGGCTGTCGCCCGCCTTGCCGTTCGCCCCTTTTTTGGCTGCTTCGGCCGACACCAGGCTCAAGTTGTCCTTGGCGTTGGTGCTCGACGGCGCATTGCCCGTCTCGGTGCGCTTGGTGGCGTCCAACTGGGCCTTGCCCGCCACTTGCTGGCTGGCGGTGCGGCGGCCCTGGCGCCAGGCGGCGTTCTGCGCAGTCACTTCGGCAATCGCCTGGGGTTGCGCCAGCGCGGTGCTTTGCACGGTGTCCGGCAGGCGCAGGACCTGGCCGGTTTTCAGGCGGTTGATGTTGCCATCGACAAAGGCATTCGGGTTGAGTGCCTGAATGGCCAGCATGGTCTGTTGCACAGAGCCACCATTGCGGTTTTTCTCGGCAATTTCCCACAAAGTGTCGCGAGCCGTGGTGGTATGTTGCGCAGGCTTACTGACGGGGGACGCGGTGCCGGCCGGCGCACTCAAGCGCGGCGCCGGGGCGCTGGCAGCCGATGTGGGCTGATCGAATTTGGCGGAATCGAGCAGTACGCTGTAGTCACGCATCAGGCGGCCATTGGGCCATTGCACCTGCAGCAGGAAGCGTACATAGGAATCGGGCAGCGGTTTGTCGGAGGTGACCCGCACCACGCTGCGGCCATTGGGATTGACCACCGGCGTAAAGGTGAGCTGGTCGAGAAAGGCCTGGCGATCGACACCGGCATCGACGAACGCCTGGGACGACGCCAGGCTCGGGGTGATCTCGGACGCCGTGAGGCCACCGACGTCGAGCAACTCGATTTCCACCGACAGCGGCTGGTTCAACTTCGACTTGAGGGTCATCTCCCCAAGTTGCAGCGCCTGCGCCATACCGGAGGACAGCGCCGAGGCGGCCGCTATTGCTAACACCAGTTTGCGAACTTGAACCATAGCCTCATCCTTTGTCTGAACACTCCCCGGCCTGCGAGAAGGTTGGTAACCGCTGCCATAAGGCATGGCGAGCCGATAGGTTACCGACGCGCTTGTGTTCCGCTTTGGGCCAAGCATAGCGCTTGGTGAGAATCAATCTACAAATTGACGCCAAGTATCTTTTACGCAAGGCCTTTTATCAACAACTGCGCCACTTGCACGGCGTTAAGCGCAGCCCCTTTGCGTACGTTATCTGACGTCAGCCACAAATTTAGTTCCGCCGGGTCGTCGACACCCGCGCGCACTCGCCCTACATAGACAACGTCCTGACCCACTGCATCACCAACTGCCGTCGGGTAGTCGCCCGCCTCGACCAGCTCGATACCCGGCGCTGCCTCAAGGGCCTCGTTCACCGCAGCAAGATCGACCGGCGCCGCCAACTGCAGCGACACAGCCAGGCTATCGCCGAAAAACACCGGGGCTTGAATGCACGTGGCGGACACTTTCAGTAAAGGTGTTTCCAGTACGGCGCGCAATTCATGCACGAGACGTTTCTCCAGCGCCGTGTGACCCTGGGCGTCTGGAGTGCCGACTTGTGCCAGCAGGTTGAAAGCCACTTGCCGATCGAAGAAGGTCGGCTCCAGCGGACGCACATTCAACAGCTCGGCGGTCTGGCGGGCCAACTCACTCACGGCCTCGCGGCCCAGGGCAGACACGGCCAGGTTGGCGGTGACGCTCACGCGCTGGATATCCAGCAGGCCACGCAACGGCGCCAGCACCACCGCCAGGTGAGTGGCGGACGGGCTCGGACTGGCGATTTGAAACGGTTTCTTCAAGCCTTTGAGCACATGGGCATTGGCTTGAGGCACCACGTACGGCGCCTGTTCGGCAGGCAACGCGCCAGACAGGTCGATCACCGAACAACCGGCGGCCGTGGCGCGCGGCGCGAAGCTCAAGGTCACCGCCGGGCCGGCCGCGAAGAACGCCAGTTGCGCCTTGCTGAAATCGAACTCGTCGACCTCCTTTACCCGCAGGTTCTTGCCTCGGAACGGCACCGAAGCACCGGCGGAATTGTTGCCCGCCAGCAAATAAAGGGTGCCTACCGGGAAGTCCAGCTCTTCGAGAATCTGTACCAGGGTTTCGCCAACGGTACCGGTGGCGCCGATCACGGCGATTTCAAAGGTCTGGGTCATGGAGGTTGCCTCGGGCATTGCGGGGGAGCGGCACTTTACCGGGTGGCAGGGGACGAGGCAATTGGCCTGGGGGGCTGTGGTGTGGCCGAGGGCCCTATCGGGGCTTGAGTATCTACACAACGCAGCCCTAAAAAACGTAACCACAATGCGAAGCGAGCCGCTCTTGATCCTGATCTTGATCTGCTTTTGATCTCAGGCGCCCCGTTAAACCACGCTGGCCGAACGCAGGCTTGAATCCGTGGGTAACCCGGCAGGACGCCGGGT
>NZ_CVTX01000175.1:0-2348 GCF_900005715.1 Pseudomonas sp. 34 E 7 | reverse complement strand
CAAGAGCCCTTTGGTTACTTTGGGGCTTTTCCAAAGTGACCCGCCGTCAGGGCGGAACCCTAAGCAGCCGTTACCGCAGAAACGGATATGTACTAGGTCCAATCCAACATCCTGGTCGGCTCTGAGGCCGCCATCGGGGGCAAGCCCCCTCCCACAGTTGAGCCAGGATCGACACAAAATCCTGGTCAGCCCAGAGGCCGCCATCGGGGGCAAGCCCCCTCCCACATTTGCACCGGGATCGACACAAAATCCTGGCCAGCCCAGAGGCCGCCATCGGGAGCAAGCCCCCTCCCACATTTGAATGCATTCACACATCCCCCTGTGGGAGGGGGCTTGCCCCCGATGAGGCCCTGGCAGGCAACAAAAAACCCGCGCCTGTCACCAGAGCGCGGGTTCCCAGGAACAAGCAGCAATCAACGCTCGAGCAAAATCCGCAGCATGCGTCGCAACGGCTCGGCCGCGCCCCACAACAGCTGGTCGCCAACGGTGAACGCGCCGAGGAACTGGCTGCCCATGTTCAGCTTGCGCAAACGGCCCACCGGTACATTCAGGGTGCCGGTGACCTTGGTCGGGCTCAGCTCCTGCATGCTGATATCGCGGTTGTTCGGCACCAGCTTGACCCAAGGGTTGTGCTGGCTGATCAGCCCTTCGATATCGGCGATCGGCACGTCTTTGTTCAGTTTGATGGTCAGCGCCTGGCTGTGGCAACGCATGGCACCGATACGTACGCAGATGCCGTCCACCGGGATCGGGTTCTTGAAGCGACCGAGAATCTTGTTGGTCTCGGCCTGGGCCTTCCACTCTTCGCGGCTCTGGCCGTTCGGCAGTTCCTTGTCGATCCACGGGATCAGGCTACCGGCCAATGGCACGCCGAAGTTTTCGGTCGGATAAGCTTCGCTGCGCATGGCGTCGGCCACGCGACGATCAATATCCAGGATCGCGCTGGCCGGGTCGGCCAGTTGATCAGCAACCGCGGCATGGGTCGCGCCCATCTGCTTGATCAGCTCACGCATGTTCTGCGCACCGGCGCCGGACGCCGCCTGATAGGTCATGGCGCTCATCCACTCGACCAGGCCGGCCTCGAACAAGCCGCCCAGGCCCATCAGCATCAGGCTGACGGTGCAGTTGCCGCCCACATAGTTGCGGGTGCCGGCGTCCAGCTGCTGGTCGATGACCTTGCGGTTGACCGGGTCGAGGATGATCACGGCATCGTCCTGCATGCGCAGGCTCGATGCGGCGTCGATCCAGTAGCCCTGCCAGCCGGCTTCGCGCAGCTTGGGGAAGACTTCGCTGGTGTAGTCGCCGCCCTGGCAGGTCAGAATCACATCGAGGGTCTTGAGCTCTTCAATGCTGTAGGCATCCTTGAGCGGCGCAATATCCTTGCCCACGGACGGCCCTTGGCCACCCACGTTCGACGTGGTGAAAAACACCGGCTCAATAAGATCGAAATCCTGCTCTTCCAGCATCCGCTGCATGAGCACGGAACCGACCATACCGCGCCAACCGATCAGACCTACACGTTTCATCGCAACTACACCTTGTTAAAAAGTGGGCCGCCTTGCAGCGACAACTGCAAGCGGGCCCGAGAGATTACAGATTCCGCAGCGCGGCGACTACAGCATCGCCCATTTCTTGCGTACCCACGCGGGTGCAGCCCTGCGACCAGATGTCGCCGGTGCGCAGGCCCTGGTCCAGCACCAGGCTTACGGCCTTCTCGATCGCGTCGGCCGCATCGCTCAGGTTGAAGCTGTAACGCAGCATCATCGACACCGACAAAATGGTCGCCAACGGGTTGGCAATGCCCTGGCCTGCGATGTCCGGTGCAGAACCGTGGCACGGCTCGTACATGCCCTTGTTGTTTGTGTCCAGGGAGGCCGACGGCAGCATGCCGATGGAACCGGTGAGCATCGACGCCTGGTCGGACAGGATGTCGCCGAACAGGTTGTCGGTGACGATCACGTCGAACTGCTTGGGCGCACGCACCAGTTGCATGGCGGCGTTGTCGACGTACATGTGGCTGAGCTCGACGTCCGGGTAGTCCTTGGCGACTTCTTCGACGATCTCACGCCACAGTTGGCTGGAAGCCAGTACGTTGGCCTTGTCCACCGAGCAGACCTTCTTGCTGCGCACACGGGCCATGTCGAAACCGACACGGGCGATGCGGCGGATTTCGCTCTCGCTGTACGGCAGGGTGTCGTAGGCCTGACGCTCGCCATTTTCCAGCTCGCGCACGCCGCGCGGCGAACCGAAATAGATACCGCCGGTCAGCTCACGCACGATCAGGATATCCAGGCCCGCAACCACTTCCGGCTTGAGGCTCGAGGCGTCGGCCAGTTGCGGATAGAGGA
>NZ_CVTX01000076.1:0-44082 GCF_900005715.1 Pseudomonas sp. 34 E 7 | reverse complement strand
CGCCGCAATGGGCCATCCCTGGCCCAGTGCGGCTAACCCGGCGTCCTGCCGGGTTGCCCACGGATTCAAGCCTGCGTTCGGCCAGCGTGGTTTACGGGGCGCCTGAGATCAAAAGCAAAAGCGCGGCGGCCTTAGAGCCGACCGGTATCGTGTGTCGATCCGCGATCCAAATGTGGGAGGGGGCTTGCCCCCGATGGCGGCCTCTGGGCCAGCCAGTATCTTGGATCAGACCGAGTACATATCCGTTGCTGCGGTAACGGCTGCTTAGGGTTCCGCCCTGACGGCGGCTCACTTTTGAAAAGCGCAAAAGTAAGCAAAACGCTCTTGCCCACCACTCGGCACCTCGCCTGCGTTCGGCCAGCGTGGTTTAACGGGGCGCCTAAGATCAAAAGCAAAAGCGCCGCGGCCTTAGAGCCGACCGGTATCGTGTGTCGATCCGCGATCCAAATGTGGGAGGGGGCTTGCCCCCGATGGCGGCCTCTGGGCCGACCAGGATGCCGGGGGCACATCCGCTCCTGCGTTCAGCCAGCATGGTTTGACGGGGCGCCTGAGAGCAAGATCAAGAGCGCCTCGCTTCGCATCGTGGTTACGTTTGGCGCTGCAGCGTTGTGTAGATGCCTATGGTCAGTAGCGAAGCCTGACGGTGGTGCCAAGCGTGCGTTCGCTGCCGGTCATGACGCCGTAGTCACCGGCGCCGAGCAATGAGTACACGGCGCTGATGTACTGGCGGTCGAAGGCGTTGCGCACCCAGCCTTCCACTTCCCAGGCACGGTCCTGGCTGCGTAACCCAAGGCGCAGGTTGGTCAGGCCGTAGCCGGGTTGATAGCTGCCTTCGCCGCCTTCGAGGGTGCCGTAGTAGCCGGTCCTGAAGCTGTAGTCGATAGCGCTGTAGGCTTGCAGTCCATACGCAAGCGGGTGGACGTGGTCGAGGCCGGCGCTGAAGCTCCATTGCGGCGCGTTGTAGAGACGATCGCCGCTGAGGTCGCAGTTCCACTGGCCCGAGGCCGGGGGGCACGGGGCGTTAGGGAAGCTGCGGTAGCGCGCATCGCTCCAGGCTATGCCCAGGCGGGCGGTGAGTGGGGCGGCGAGTTGCCAGGAGGAATCCAGTTCGATGCCGCGCAGGCGGACTTTGCCGACGTTGATCAGGTTGTCGCGCAGCGGTGGCGCGAACGGCGAGGTCGGCGGGCTGTAGGTGAGCGCCTGGTAGTTGTCGACGTCGGTCTGGTAGACGGCAAGGTCGAGCATCGCGCGCTCTTCCCAGAAGCGCGTCTTCACGCCCAGTTCCAGCGAGGTGGCGCGCTCCGGCTCGAACGTGGGGGCGGCGAACGGGCCGACCACGTCGAAGTTGATCCCGCCGGCCTTGTAGCCCCGCGACCCACTGACATAGCCCATCACCGCATCGTTGAAGCGGTAGCTGGCGCTGAGCAGGCTGGAGAGGCTGTGTTCTTCAATCGAATCTTCGCGGTAATAACCACCGCCGAGTGCGATGCCACGCAGCAATTGCCCGCCCGCCTGGAAAGCCGGAGGCAATCCATTCAGCGGAGCGAGGTGGCTGACGTCGCGCAAGATCCAGCCGTCCTTGCGTTCCTGGCTGTAGCGCAGGCCGCCGGTGAGTTCCAGCCGATCTATCGGACGCCAGGACACCTGACCGAAAACGGCGCGGCTGTCGCCTTTCTGTTCGCCATCGGAGCGTTGCCGGGCGCCCTCCAGCAGCATGGCCGGGACCTGGTCTGGCGCGGTGAAGGTGATGCCATAGTTTTTTTTCAGCGACGCCAGTTGGTCGCCGACGAACCATGGCGCGGCGTCCTTGCCGAATTCGACGTCGATCCTGCGGTCGAGCTGCTGACGCAGGAAATACAGCCCGGCGACATAATCGATGGACGGGCCGGCCGTGCCGGACACACGCCATTCCTGGCTGAACTGCCGGTGACCCAGCGCGGTTTCGGACTCGGCTACCGACAGCGCCGTGCTGTCGCCGTCGCGGGTCGCGCGGTAATCCCAGTCGCGGTAGGCGGTGATGCTGGTAAAACGCGTGGCCGCGTCCAGGTCCCGGTTCAATTCCAATGAGACACCGTTCTGCACGGTCTGCGGACGGCCCGGTGCGTCGACGCGTGTCTCGCGTTGGTAAGGGGAGGGTTCTGCCAGCGCATAGCCAAGGAACCTGGCGCGCTGGCGCGTCTGGGCGCTGTAGTGGTTGGCCAACAGCACATTGCCGGCCTCGTTTTGCTCGGTATGGTCGGCGATCAGGCGCGCGCTGAACTCCGGGTTCGGCGTCCACAGCAATTGCCCGCGCAGGCCCTGGCTGTCGGTGTCGCCGAGGCGCGTGCCATCCTGCAGGTTGCGCACTGAGCCATCAGCCGAACGGTTGAACACGTTGAGGCGCGCGGCCAGTACGTCATCCTGCAGCGGCCCGGAAACCACGCCGCGGTATTCGCGCAAACCGTGCTCGCCCTGGCTGGCTTCAAGGCTGGCTTCAGGTTCAAAGGTGGGTGGGCGGGTGATGATGCTCAGCGCGCCGGCGCTGGTGTTCTTGCCGAACAAGGTGCCTTGCGGCCCGCGCAGGACTTCGATGCGCTCGATGTCCATCAACTCGGTGAAGGCCATGCCCTGGCGCGCCAGGTAAACGCCATCGACGTAGGTGCCGACGCTGCCTTCCAGGCCATCGTTGTAGGGGGTGGCGCCCAAGCCGCGCAGTCCTAACCCGGCGAAGCGGGCGTCATGACCGGACACCACCAGGCCAGGTACTCGCTGCTGGATGTCCTGAAGCCGATGCAGGCCGGCCTCGTCCAGTTGATCACCATAGAGCACGCTGATTGGCATCGGTACGTCTTGCACCGCTTCCTCGCGGCGCCTGGCGGTGACGGTTGATTCATCCAGCGTGAGCAGGCCGGGTGCTTCTGGTGCGGCATGTGCCGGCGCCCAGGGCAGTGCCACAACACAGCCGAGCCAGAGCAGCCGATAACCCGGATCCGGCATGCTAAACCTCCGTGGCCATCTCGCGACGCACCGTGTCCGGGCAGGCCAGCGCCTTGACCCAGGCCAGCAATTCTCGGCTGTCGGCGGGCTTGAGCAGTACCGCGTCGAACGCCAGGGCATCCGGATAATCCTGCGGCCGGCGTGGCGGGACCGCTGAATACAGCATCACGGGCAGAGGCCCGCAGTGATTGCGCACCTGCCGCAGCAGCTCCCAGCCGTCCATGCCGGGCATCATCTGGTCGCTGATCAGCAGATCGACCGTTTGTGCAGCCAGGCAAGCCAGGGCGGCTTCGCCGTCCGCCGCCAGGCTCACGTCAAACCCATAGCCGGCCAGCAGGTCGTACAGCCATTCGTTGTTCTGCAAGGCGTCATCCACCAGCAGAATATGTTTGCCCCGGCCGTCGAGCGGCGCGGCGTTGTTGTCGACGATGCCCAGTTCCAGATCCTGTTCCCCGGCGCAGTTGAGTCGCAGGCAAAAACTGAAGTGGCTGCCGCCCCGTTCACTGGCCTTTGGTTCGAGCCGGCTGTCCATGCGCGCCAGCAACTGCGTGACAATCGACAAGCCCAGCCCGCTGCCGTCATAGCGCTGTGCATTGCGGCCCCGGCGGAACGGTTGCAGCAGGTGTTCGAACTCATGTGGGTCGATGCCGATACCGGTGTCGATCACGCTGAAGCGCAGCGCCACGCTCTCGGCCGTCGCGCCCGGGTCAGCGCTGACTTCAAAACGGATCTGGCCGTCGCGGGTGAACTTTGCCGCGTTCGCCAGCAGGTTCATGAGGATTTGCCGAAGACGTGTGAAGTCGGCCTCGACCAGTGGCGGCAGGTCATCGGCCAGCCGCGCTTCGAAGGTGTTGCCCTGGCGCGCGGCGAGAAAGCCGGCCTCATCAATGATTTCCTTGAGGAAACCGTACAGGTAACCCGGCGCGAGGGTCAGTTGCATGTGCTCCAGCTCGCCACGGGAAAATTCGAGCATCTCATCGATCAGTTCCAGTTGCTGGCGCGCATTGCGTTCGATCGTGGCTGGATAATCGCGATTCGGCCCGGCGTGCAGCAGGCGCGCATAGTCGATGATGCGTACCAGCGGCGAGCGCAGGTCGTGACTGATCCGTGCCATCAAGGCGCTGCGCGCCGCCAGGGATTCGCGCAACTGCGCGGTGCGCAGCGCCACCGTGGTTTCCAGGCGTTCGTGCTCGGCCTGGCGTTGTTGTTCAAGGCTGGACAGCGCGTGCCTTTCACGGTCGCGGCTGCGCACGACTTCCATGATCAGGGTGCACACCAGCAACGCCACGCCCGCCAACGTGGACGATAAGCTGTATTTGCTGGCCGGCGACTGCCAGGGCAACTGTTCCTGCGGGAAGAACATCCGCATCAGCAATTGGCCCAGCAAGAGCCCCGGCACCAGCCAGGCCATCCAGCTGTAACCCAGGCGTCGGCGCCAGGCCATGCATAACGTGGCGAGCAGCACGACATAAAAGCTGATCAGCGACCATTGGACCAGTTGTGCGCCCTGGACCGGATCGACATTCAGCCACCAGAGTCGGCCCAGAATGCAGCCCGACAGGGGCAACCCATAGCTCCAGCCAATGGCTTTGGGCAGGCGCGATACCTGCAGCAGCACGCGCATGTAGGCCACAAACAGGATGAACGAGATTACGCTGGCGCAGGTCAGCCACTCGCGCGTCCAGCCCAGCGCAGCGGGCCAGTAGACCAGGTAGCCGTTGAGGATGCCGGTCAGCAGGATGTAGCTGAGCACCGCGCCCGCATTCACGGTCAGCAACCGGGAGCGCAGGATCCAGCCGACGATCAGGCCGAACGGCACGACCAGCAGGACGATGCCAAGGGTGAGTCCGTCGCTCAGGTAGGTCTGTTGCTGACTGCGCAGCAGCGCCGGTTCCGACCACAGTTGCGGCTCCAGCAGCAGTTGGAAATGGCTGGTCACGCGGATGAGCACCGTGACGTGTTCCCCGGCGGCCAGCGAGATCGGGAACGCGGGCTGACGCGTGGGGGGCTGCGGCCAATCGGCCAAGGGATGGGCGCTGCCGGCACGTGCATCGCTCCAGTGTCCATCGGCGCGCTGGTAGACGCGAATGTCCTCCAGGCGCGGCGCCCCGACCACCAGCAGGCGCGAACATGTCACGTCGCTCGCGTTGGTGAGCTGCACGCGCAACCAGAACGCCGAGCGGCTATAGCCTTGGGTCGGCCAGCCTGGGCGTGGGGTGGCGAAACGCGCTTCGGGCAGTCGAGCAACATCGTCCACGCCCAAGCGGGCCTGGGTATCCTCGAACACATGCAGCGTGGGCATCAGGTCCAGGTGCTCGGCCCGGCACATATCCACGGGGGCGGCGCGCAGCAGGCCCGCGAACAGCAATGCCATTGTCAGCAACAGGCATTGTAGAAATCGCATCAGGCCTGCTCGTTGCCCAGCGAGTGCTGGCGGAACTGGCTGGGCGTCATGCCGATGCGCTGGCGGAATGCGGTGGTGAAGTTGCACGCATTGCGAAAGCCCACCAGTTCGGCGACGTCCTGCACGCTCATGGCGCTTTCGCAGAGCAGTGCCTGGCCCCGACGCAGCCTTGCATCGCGAATGTAGGCGAACACGGTCAGCCCCAGGTGCTCACGGAAAATCGCCGAGAGGCGTTTTTCATGGGTGCCGACTTTTTGTGCCAGGCAGGGCAGGGAGGGTATGTCGTCCAGTTGATGTTCAATCACTCGCATGGCCGCCCTCAACACGATTTCATCGCCTTGCGGTGCTGGCTCGGCCAGGCTGGCCTGAACGGGTGGCGGCGCTCGCCAGGTCAATTGCAGATGAATCCTGATACGTGCCAGCACTTCCTCGGGAGCGTAGGATTTGGGGATGTAGTCCACCGCGCCCACGGCCAGCCCTTCGAGGCGTTCCAGTGAGGTATTTGCCGATGACAGGAACAGGATCGGCGTATGCCGGGTGGCCGGCGCTTCGCGTAACAGCCTGCACAGGCTGAAGCCGTCCATGTGTGGCATGTGAACATCCAGCACGATCAGGTCCGGACGCAGGGCAAGTGCCCGTTGATAGCCCTGATGGGCATCGCTGGCAACCGAGACGCGCCAGGACTGGGTCTTGAGCAGAATGAGCGTGGCACGGATATCTTCAGGGGCGTCGTCGATCAGCAGAATATGCGGCACCGCGTCCTGCGCAGTCGCTGCCTGCCTGTCGTAGTGGCCATTGTTCATTCGCCAGGTTCTCTTATCTGTTTTGTTGCCGCGACATCGTCAGCGAACCCGGGGGGATTCGTCGGCAGGCCTTCGTTCGAGCGTTGTCTGCCTGCCGGATTGCCGCACTTTAGAGCGTTTTGCAGCGATAAGTCACGTCACGCCTTCTTGTGGAAATGCAGCTCTTCAGCCACGGCGATGAACTGGCGCAGCAGGCGGGTTTCGATCATTTCTTCTGTTCCTTCATTGAACTGATCAGCAGGCTTACATGGGCTCGACATTAACTTGATATTAATCAGGTATCAACTTTGGCCACCGTTAGTATTAAACAGGTTCGACAGACATTGTTAGGGTAAAGGGCACTCCAGAGGAAATAGCCAATGAACTTTACCGGAAGAACTGCGATTGTAACGGGCGCGGGTCGGGGGCTCGGCTTTAGTTATGCGCGCCGGTTAGCCACCTTGGGCGCCAACGTCGTGATCAGTGATGTCGGGGCCGATAAGCTCGGCGCAGGGGGCGATGGTTCGATTGCCATGCACGCGGTGCAAACCCTCAATGCGTTGAGCATGGAAGGTGCACCCGTGGGCATCCTGGTCAACGCGGTATCGCCGGTGGCCAAAACGCGTATGTGCGGCCCCGTCGATCTGGCCCGCGTCAAAGCCGCCAGTGCCGAGCAGGTTGTCCAACGCGGGAACGAAATCAAGGAGTGTTGAGTATTTCTACTCAGCAAGCGGTGACTTTTCCGAGGTCGAGTTCTCTGCTCTTTGGTGATGGGATCTTTCGACGTACGTTTTCGTACACCACGTGCTAAAGAAATAAAAAGCGCGCCGATATAATCGTTGAGGTTTGAGTAAACCAGGTGTTCTGCGGGTTTGCCTTCGTAGTGTGCATTTACACGCCTCTATACGGCCAGGGAAAGGCCCATCTCGGGACTTACACAATGCTCAACAAACTCAGCATTTCGCAAAAGCTCTATGTCAGCTTCTTCATTATTGTGTTGTTGATTGGACTGTTGGTAATAAGCGCTTACCGGGGCTTCGGGCAGGTTGAAGAGGCGACCAGGAGTAACGTTCACAGCTATGAGGTTCTCAGTGGCATTCAGGTAGCGCTTGAACAATTGATCAATATTGAAACCGGCATGCGCGGTTTTGTCATATCGTCAAAAGATGCTTTTCTGGAACCGACGATAGCGGGAGAAAAACGCTTTGGCGAAGTGTTGGCCCTACTGAAAAACCTGACGGCCGATAATGCGCAGCAACAGCAACGCCTCGCTGCATTGGGCGACGCCCAGAAGCGTTGGATCGACGAAGATGTCCACCCGATCATTGCCCAGCGCCGAGATTTGACCCAGCGCAATGCACCTGACGAAGAGCTGGACCAGCGCATTGCATCGGGCGCCGACAAGACCAAGATGGACAGCATGCGCGCTGTGTTATCGCAGATTGCTGACGCCGAGAACAAACTCCTGGATACCAGAACTCAGCAAATGACCGACGCCAAGCATTTTGCGTTGCTGGTCCTGTTTTGCGGCGGCGTTGCAGCGGCGATTCTGTCCGTGATTCTGGCCACGTCTTTGGGCCGAAGCACCACCGCGCGCCTGCAACTGGCGATTGACGCCGCCACGGCGATTGCCAACGGCAGACTCGACACCGTGATCGACACAAGCAGCCATGACGAGTTGCCCAAAGCCTTTGACCGTATGCAGAACCGCCTGCGTGAAATGATTCAACAGATCAGTCAGGCCGCCAGTCAACTGGTCGTGGCTGTGCAGCAAATATCCGGTGCATCCGAGCAGCTTTCCGGCGCCATTCAAGAACAATCAACGTCGGCGTCGATGATGGCGGCCACCGTCGAAGAACTGACGGTCAGTATTCATCACGTCTCCGAAAACGCGGATGAAGCCCACAAGTTGGCGACCCGTTCAGGCCAGCAGTCGAACGACGGTGCGCAGGTCATTGAAAATACCCTGTCCAGCATGATGGGGATTGCCAAGACGGTGCAGCTTTCCTCCACGCAGGTCGCGGGGTTGGGTCAACACTCGGAGCAAATTTCCTCGATCGTCAGTGTCATCCAGGGCATCGCTGATCAGACCAATCTACTGGCACTCAACGCCGCGATTGAGGCGGCCCGCGCGGGTGAGCAAGGTCGTGGGTTCGCGGTGGTAGCCGATGAGGTGCGGCTGCTGGCGCAGAACACTGGCAAGTCGACCAAGGAAATCGCGAGCATGATCGAGAAAATTCAGCTTGGCGTACGCGACACCGTTGAAAGCATGCGCAGCGGCGTTCAGGAAGTGGATCATGGCGTGGAAATGGCGGGTACTGCCGGTCACGCCATTGTCGATATCCGCGACAGCTCGGACAAAGTCCTGAAAGTGGTCGATCAAATCTCGTTTGCCTTGCGTGAACAAACGGCTGCAAGCCAGGATGTTGCGCGTAATGTCGAGCGCTCAGCGCAGATGGCTGAGCAAAATAATATGTCCGTCCAGGAGTTGCTTAAAACCAGCGGCGGATTAAAAAGCCTTGCCACCAGCCTGCAACTTGAAGTGAGCAAGTTTCAGCTCTAGCGTTCTGGTTGTTGGAGCAAGAGGCAAATACGCCAGCCGGAAAACAGACAGGTGTGTGGACGTGACGCCATTGTCCGGCGAACACACCTGTCTGCTGCCATCACCTGAGGTGAAGGTGTCGCAACTCATCGGGCAGGCGATCTGCCCCACCAGAACGCTGGTTGGCGAACAGCTCGTCTTCCAGTTCCGCGCGGG
Source organism: Pseudomonas sp. 34 E 7 (assembly GCF_900005715.1). NCBI lineage: Bacteria > Pseudomonadati > Pseudomonadota > Gammaproteobacteria > Pseudomonadales > Pseudomonadaceae > Pseudomonas > Pseudomonas sp. 34 E 7. The sequence goes on along the minus strand of NZ_CVTX01000076.1, from coordinate 35,162 downwards.
ACTTTGCTGGGTATGAGGAGAACTCATATCCCCATGACTTTTAATGGTTACAGCCCCTTCGACCCCCGATGTTAAAAAATCGCAAACACAGCTCATCAATAACAAAAAGAGCGTTTGCAATCATGACTAAGCCCCTCTGCCGCGTCCTCGCCAGCCTCGTGTTGCGCTCTTCTTACCCCGATGTTTACCACGCGATCTTCAAGACCTGCGTGCGCTTCTGATCACCCAAAATAAATCCAAAAAGAGTAATGACTCATGAAAGAACTCGACCTGTACATCGGTGAAGGTTTTGAAGGACCAGGCGTGAACGCCGCACACATCAACATTCTGATCGGCCCGCGTAACGGTCCGGCGGGGCAGGCGTTTGCCAACAGCCTGGCGTCGCCGAGCCAGGGGCATTGCCCGTTCATGGTGATCGCCCAGCCGAACATCCCGGTCAAGCCGATGACGCTTTACGTCAACAAAGCTGCGATCAGCAGCGACTTGCATGGCAACGCCACCTGGGGCGCGTCCCAGGCCGGGATCGCCAAGGCTGTGTTGGAAGCGCTGCTGGACGGCACCTTGCCGCCGGAAGCCGAAGACGAGTGGGCGATTGTCACGGCCAACTGGGTCAACCCGGCCTGCGATGACCTCGATGCGGTGTACCTGAACAACTACAACGCCTGCCGCACCGCGATCCGCGCCGCCCTGACCGGCAAACCGGAAACCGCGCAACTGGCGGATGTGGTCGCTCACATCAGCAACCCTTTCTACACCCCAAAAGCCTGAGGTCTGCGCCATGCAATACATTCGTTTGGGCAACTCCGGCCTGCAAGTCTCCCGCCTGTGCCTGGGCACCATGAACATGGGCACCCCGGACTGGAAACCGTGGATCTTCGATGAAAAGCAAAGTGAGCCGATCGTCGCCCATGCCCTCGACAACGGGGTGAACTTCATTGACCTGGCAGACTTCTATTCCGCCGGCGTCGGCGAGGAAGTGGTGGGGCGCATCGTCAAGCGCCTGGCTCGCCGCGAAGACCTGGTGATCACCACCAAGGTTGGCTACGGCACCCGCAACGGCATCAATGCCAGCGGCCATTCGCGCAAGCACATCATGGACAGCATCGACGCTTCGCTCAAACGTCTGAACATGGATTACGTCGATGTGTTCATGCTGCATTACTTCGACCTGAATACCCCGGTCGAAGAAACCATGAGCGCCATGAATGACATCGTGCGCGCCGGCAAAGCCCGCTATATCGGTGTCTCGACCATGCTCACCGGACAACTGGCAAAAATCCTCATGGCCTGTGAGCGCAATGGTTGGGTCAAGCCGATCAACATGCAGTTGCAATTGAACTGCGCCTACCGCGAAGAAGAGCGCGAGATGATTCCGTTCTGCCGCGACCAAGGCCTCGGCGTCTCGGTGTTCAGCCCGCTGGCTCGCGGCTTGTTGACCGGCGATGTGCAATCGACCCGCAACCAGACCGACTTTTTCACCCAGCAGATGTACAGCGATGAAGCCTCGTTCGAGATCGCTCATTCGGTGCAGCGCGTGGCGCGGGCCCGTGGTGTCTCGAACGCGCAGATCGCTCAAGCCTGGGTTGCCAATCATCCGGGCGTCGATTGCATGCTGGTCGGCGCCGACACCACCGCGCAGTTCGACAGTGCCTTGGCAGCCTTGGAAACCAGGCTCGACGCCGAAGAACTGCATGAGTTGGAACGCAACTACACCCCGTGCGACGTGATCAACGATTACACCGCCGGCAAACGCATCCTGCGCTCGGCTCGTCCGGCTCTGGAACGCTTTACTCTGACCGAGGCTGTGGCATGAACACGCTGATCCGTAACGGCAATTTTATCGACGGCCAATGGTCGAGCGGTGGTGCGACCTATCCGGTGTTGAACCCGGCCAATGGCGAAGTGATCACTGACGTGCAAAAGGCCGGCGCCGAGGAAACCAACCTCGCCATCGCCGCCGCCAACCGTGCCTTGCCGGCCTGGCGAAAATTGACCGCCAAAGAACGCAGCCAGCGCCTCAAGCGCTGGAGCGAACTGATGTTGAGCAACCAGAAAGACCTGGCCACGTTGCTCAGCCGCGAACAGGGCAAACCGCTCGCTGAAGCCATGGGTGAAGTGGTCTACGCTGCAAGTTTTCTGGAATGGTTCGCCGAAGAAGCCAAGCGCGCTTACGGCGACGTAATCCCGAGCCATAAGGCTGATGCGCGAATCATTGTGGTCAAGGAGGCCATCGGCGTGGTTGCGGCGATCACCCCTTGGAACTTCCCGCTGGCGATGGTCACGCGCAAGGTCGGTCCGGCGCTGGCGGCGGGTTGCACAATGATTCTCAAACCATCGGAAGAGACGCCTTTGTCAGCTTTCGCCTTGGCGGTGTTGGCCGAGCAGGCGGGGATTCCGGCCGGCGTGTTCAACGTCATCTCGGGTGATGCAGTGGCGATTGGCGGCGCGCTGCAAGCGAGCGGCATCGTGCGCAAACTCTCGTTCACCGGCTCGACCCGCACCGGCAAGCTGCTGATGCGCCAAGCGGCGGATACGCTGAAAAAAGTCTCGCTGGAACTGGGCGGCAACGCGCCCTTCATTGTGTTCGACGACGCCGATCTGGACGCTGCCGTCAAAGGTGCGATGGCCTCGAAATTTCGCAACACCGGGCAGACCTGCGTCTGCGTGAACCGCTTCTTTATCCAGGACGGCGTGTACGAAGCGTTCACCGGCAAACTCGCCGAAGCGGTCGCCGCGATGCGCGTCGGCAGTGCACTGGACGGTGAAACCGAGCAAGGTCCACTGATCAACGCGGCGGCGTTGGCCAAGGTTGAGTTGCACGTGAGTGACGCCTTGAAGAAGGGCGCCACGTTGTTGTGCGGCGGTCGTCGTCATGCGCTGGGCGGCACCTTCTACGAGCCGACCATCCTCTGCGACGCCAACAGCGACATGCTGATCGCTCAGGATGAGACCTTCGGCCCGGTAGCGGCGTGCTTCCGCTTCAAGGACGAAGCCGAAGTATTGCAACGGGCCAATGACACACCCTACGGATTGTCGGCGTACTTCTACAGCCGCGACATTGGCCGCGTCTGGCGCATGGCCGAGGGCCTGGAGGCCGGCATGGTCGGAATCAACGAAGGCATCATCTCCACGGAAGTCGCGCCGTTCGGCGGCATCAAGGAGTCGGGCCTGGGGCGCGAAGGCTCCAGGTACGGTCTGGAAGACTATCTGGAAATCAAATACCTGTTGATGGGCGGCCTCTGACCCCCAACCGTAATCCCTGTGGGGGCGAGCGAACTCACTCCCACAGGTTCAAGCGCTGTCGATTCATTTCTCCGTCAATAACAACAATTGGAGACGAACATGTCCGCTCAATCGATAAAGATCGATGACCTGCCCATCGGGCGCTTTCATATCAAAATTGCCGGTCTCACGTTCGGCGCGCACTTCACCGACGGCTACATCCTCGGCCTGATCGGTATTGCTTTCACGTTGCTCAGCCCGCAGATGCAGCTCGATGCCTTCTGGCAAGGCCTGATCGGCGCTTCGGCACTGATTGGCCTGTTTCTTGGCAGCCTGTTCTTCGGCTGGATTTCCGACAAGGTAGGTCGGCAGAAAATCTTCCTGGTCAGTTTTGTCCTGATCACCATTGCTTCGGTCATGCAGTTCTACGCCGAAACTGCGATGCAGCTATTCCTCTGCAGGGTAATAATCGGCATCGGCCTGGGCGGCGACTTCAGCGTCGGCCATGCGATGCTCGCGGAGTTTTCGCCGAAAAAACACCGGGGCGTGTTGCTCGGTTCATTCAGCGTTATCTGGACTTTCGGCTACGTCGCCGCGACCTTCGTCGGCACCGCGATGCTCAGCCTGGGGGATGACGCCTGGCGCTGGATGCTGGCTTCATCGGCAATTCCGGCGGCGCTCATCCTGATCGCGCGAATCGGCACACCCGAGTCACCGCGCTGGCTGGTCAATCAGGGGCGGATCGCCGAAGCACGGGCGATTGTCAAAAAACACCTGGGTGATAATGTCGAACTCGATGAAACCCGCTCCACCGAAACCCGTTCCGGCTACGCGGTGCTGTTCAGTCGTGAATACCGTAAACGCACTGCTTTCAACTGCCTGTTCTTCGTCTGCATCGTCATGCCGTACTTCGCTATCTACACCTTCCTGCCGTCGATCCTGCAGAAGATGGGCTTGGCGGAGGGCTTTGGCACCGAGTTGATGCTCAACATGCTGCTGATCCTCGGCGCATTGATCGGCATCTGGTGCACGGTGAAGTTCTCGCGCCGAGGCTTCTTGATCAATTCGTTCATCATCCTCGCGGTAGCCTTGTTCCTGCTGGCGGTACTGCCGGGCAGTGCGGCGTTCCTGATGGTGCTGGTGTTCGGCGTGTTCACGCTGGTGTTGTCGGCGGTGAGCAATCTGGTGGGCGTGTTCCCGGCCGAGAGCTTTCCGACCGAAGTGCGGGCCAGCGGTATTGGCCTTGCTACGGCGGTGAGTCGTTTGGGCTCGGCGGTCAGCACGTTCCTGTTGCCGGTGAGCGTGGCCGGTATCGGCTTGAGTCCGACCATGGGCATATTGGCGGCTATTCTGGCGTTGGGGGCGATCATTTCCTGGGCTTGGGCGCCGGAGACCAAATCCCTGACGCTGAGCCAGGCGTGCAAGGCGCAGAGTCCGGTGGAGAGCGGGGCGCCCGTTGCGGTGAAAGTCGTCGCGCCCATCTAAAACCTACCACCAGCCCAATGTGGGAGCGGGTAAGCCCGATCCCACAGGGGACGTTGGTGTTCTATGGATTGCTGACCAACCCCAACCAGTCCGTAAACAGCCGCACTTTCGACAACCCCTGTTTATCATTCGCCACATCCAGCCAATACCCATAGGGCCCAAGCACTTCCACAGCAGTGATCGGCAACAGGCTGCCATTGGCCAGTTCCTTTTCAATCATCTGTCGGTCAATCACCGCCAGCCCACCGCCGGCCAGTGCCGTGTGGATCACCTGGTCCAACGTGCTGAACTCCAGCCCTTGCGTGGCATCGACATCCTCGCGGCCCATCGCCGCCAACCAGTTCTCCCACACCTTCAAGCGTTTGCCATCATGCAGGATGTGCAGCAGTGGAAACTGGCGCAGATCCGGCGGCAGGCCATTGACGAACAACTCCGGGCTGGCCACTGCCATATGCCGTTCCATCACCAGCAACTGACTGCTGCAATGGTTGGCCGCTTCCAGGCCGAAGCGGATGTGGCAGTCGATTTCCGCGAGGCTGTCGTTACCGTTCTGTTGGGTCACGCTGAGGCTGATGTCCGGGTAGCGTTGGCAGAATGCGCGCAAGTGCGACGACAACCAGCGCGTGGCCCAAGTCGGTGGCGCAACTATGCGCAGGCGTTGGCGCAGGTTGGGCACGCGCACCGCTTGCAGGGCGCGCTCGATGTGGTCGAAGGCGTCGCTCAGTTGCGGGGAGAGGGCCCGGCCGGTTTCGGTCAACGACAGGCCTTGGGGCGTGCGGATGAATAGCGTCACACCGAGATAGTCTTCAAGCTGCTTGATCTGACGGCTGACCGCGCCTTGGGTAACGTTCAACCCCAACGCTGCCTGGCTGAAACTGCGGTGCCGAGCAACTTCTTCAAAGACGCGCAGCATGTTGAGCGAGGGCAGTTGACGCATGAAAGGGTGACTCCATACCCGCCTTCGACGCGGTAGTGCGCGGGCAGGTTTATTGTTTTGGGTGAATATTTTGTATGGCGTATCTGACTCCTGTCTGAGGGGGGCTGCAAGTGGTGTTTGGGCAAAAGTCTTCGCGGGCAAGCCTTAATGCCGTGTAGGAGCGAGCTTGCTCGCGAAAAACGTCAACGATAACGTGTGCTTCCTGGATAAATGTGGCGCCTGTGGGTTCTTCGCGAGCAAGCTCGCTCCTACAAGGGATTGCGTGTTCCTTGCAGGAACGAGGTTTGCGCGCGAAGGCGTGCTCAAGAACGCCAAAAATCATGGATCAGAAGTAATACCCAATGTTCATGTACAGCTGATTCTCCCATTGGTTACTCCCACCAGCCGCCAGACTCTGGGTGTAGCTGCTGCCACCAATGTACGGATCATTTTTTCCGTACAACCATTCCGTCGCGATCCACAGTTTGCTGAAGGAAAACGAGGTCCCCAGAATCAATCGTTGCGACGTCTTGAACGCGTCGGCGGACTTGTCGAAGGCGCTGTAGTTGGCGTACAGCTTCACACCGCTTATCTGGTCGAACAGGTATTTGCCGGCGACGTCGTAGCTCAGGTCGGCGACGTACAAGTTGCCGCGACTGGCGACGTTGTAGGTGCCGTCGTATCCGCCGAGCGTAACCACTTCATCGCTGCCACGGTTGCGCGGCGACATCTGTTGCCGCGCCGCTTGCAATTGCACGCCCCATGGGCCGTTCTTGCCGAGGTAGTGCACGGCCACCGCGTTGCGGCGGCCATCGTTATCGGTGTCCTTGTTTTCCAGGGTCGAGGTCAGGCCGGAGAGGCCGATTTCGGATTTCCACCCGCCCAGGTCCAGGGCTTTGGCCACGCGCAGCACCACGGTATTGCGCTCCTGGTTGTCGCTGCCGTCGCCTACGTAGCTGTCGGCCCCGGACACCACGCTGGAATACGTCACCCCTTTGCTCGTGCCCTTGCCTTGCCACGCCGGGCGCAGGTAGTAGCCGGCCTGGATATTCCAGTCGCCACTTTGCTGGATGTACTTGGCGCCGACTTGTTGCACATCTTCCAGGCCGATGACGTTGCCCAGGGTTTCGTAAAAGGTGCTGCCGAAGTAAGGCTGCAACCCGAACGGCACGGTATTCAGGCCTACCTGCACTTGTTGGTCGGGATTGAACTTGTAGCCGACCCAGGCGAACTTGGCGAACTGGATATCGCCGTAATTCTTGGTGTACTGGTAGGGATAGGAGCGGCCGTAGAAGCGGTACTGGGCCTCGCCGATCCAGCTGTCAGAGTTGTACTTGGCGCTGAGGAACACCGTGTCCAGACCAAACTTCTGGATGTCGCGGTCCGGATCGTAATCCCAGCGCGCCCGGATGGCGCCGCCGAGGTCGAGGTTGTCGGTGACCTGTACTGCCATGGCCGGGGCCGCGAAGGCGCCGAGCAGCGGAATGAGGACGATGGAACGGACCGCAATCTGGGTGGTAGTGCGCACAGTGATACTCCTGATTTTTTAGTTATGGTTGGCAACAGCAGCCCACGCCGCAACGAACGCTGCGACTTGGTAAAAGGGTTATTGACTCAGTGGGTATGCGGTCGGATCAGCCTCAGCGCAGGTTCTGTGACAGGCACCACGGGAATCGCCGAAGCGCCGGGGGCCGCGGCGAGCAAGGTCTGTGTGTAGGTGTTTTGCGGACGCAGCAACACCTGTTCGGCCGTTCCATATTCCACGACTTCGCCCTGGCGCATCACCGCGATGTAGTCACTGATCTGCGCCGCCACGCGCAGGTCGTGGGTGATGAACAAGATGCTCAGGTTGAGGCGCTGTTGCAGCTCGGCGAGCAGCTCCAGCACCTGCTTTTGCACCGAGACATCCAGCGCCGAGACGCTTTCATCGGCGATCAACACTTCCGGGCGCATCGCCAGGGCACGCGCGATGCCGATGCGCTGGCGCTGACCGCCGGAGAACTGCCGGGGTTTGCGCTTGAGGGCGTCACGCTTAAGCCCGACCTGTTCCAGCAAATCACCGGCCTCGGTCCACGCATCCCTGGCCGACAAACCGCGCAATTGCGCCGCGCGGGCGATGATGTCGCCGACCCGATGGCGTGGATTGAGCGAGCCGTACGGGTCCTGGAAAATCATCTGAATCCGCCGCCGATTGGCCGCCAGCGCAGAGCCGCGCAACGCGAGAAAATCCGTGTCACCCACCCAGACGTGGCCGCTGTCGCTTTCCACCAGCCGAATCGCCGCTTTCACCAGGGTGCTTTTGCCCGAGCCTGACTCGCCGACAATCGCCAGCGTCTTGCCCCGTGGCAGTTGCAGCGAGACATCCTTGAGCGCCGGAATCAACCGGCCACCGACGTTATAGGTCTTGGTCAAGTGCTCGATGCGCAGCGCCAGCTCACCGTCGGCGCACGGCGCGTGCAGCTCTGGGTGCAGGGCCGGCACAGCGGCGATCAACTTGCGGGTGTACGGGTGTCTTGGCGAGTTGAGCACTTGATCGCGTTCACCGATTTCCACCAGCACGCCGCCCTCCATCACCGCGATGCGGTCAGCGATTTCCGCCACCACGCCGAAGTCGTGGGTGATGAACAGGATGCCGTGTTGACCACGACCGCGCAGGTCGCGGACCAGTTTCAGCACTTGGGCCTGTGTGGTCACATCCAGCGCCGTCGTCGGTTCGTCGGCAATCAGCAAATCCGGGTTCATCGCCAGCGCCATGGCTATCACCACCCGCTGGCATTGGCCGCCCGAGAGTTGATGCGGGAAGCTGTTGGCAATCCGTGGCGGGTCGGGCAATTGAGTCGAGTCGAGCAGGGCGAGCATGCGTTCGCGGCGCTCCGTGGCGGGCATCTGCGGCGCATGAATAGCGAAGATTTCTTCGACCTGCTGACCAATGCGAATCGCCGGGTTCAGCGCCGCCATCGGCTCCTGGAAAATCATCGCAATGCGGTTGCCGCGCAGCGTGCGCAGAGCGTTTTCATCCATGCGGCAGATATCGTCGCCGAGGAAATCAATCACGCCTTCACTGTGTCGCAGGCCTTTGGCGTAATCGCCCATGATCGCGGCCGAGAGTACCGATTTGCCGGAGCCCGACTCGCCGATCACACAGAGAATTTCGCCTTTGCGTACATCCAGGCTGATGCCCTTGACGGCGTGGCTACGATCGGCGCCGGCGGGCAGTTCGATGGAGAGGTTTTCCACGCTCAATACTTGTTGATGACTCATGCTCAGCTCCTTGCGCCTTTCTGGGCGTGCTCGTCCAGACCGTCCGCCAACAGGCTCAGGCCCAGCATCAGGGTGGAGATGGCAATGCACGGGAAGATCACCAAATGGGGGAAGGCGATGGCCATGCTGCGGCCTTCGTTGATCATGCCGCCCCAGTCCGGGGTCGGCGGCGGCAATCCGAGGCCGAGGAAGCCAAGGGCGCCGATCATGATCGCGGTGTAGCCGATGCGCAGGCAGAAATCGACGATCAACGGGCCGCCGCAATTGGGCAGGATTTCCACCAGCATGATCCGCAGTGCTCCTTCGCCCTGGGTGATGGCGCTGAGCACGTAATCCCGCGAGCGAATGTCGATGGTCAGTGCGCGCATGATCCGGAAGATCGCCGGGGCACTGGTGAAGGTCACCGCAATCAGAATGTTCAGCGCCGACGCGCCGAGGGCGATGATGATCACGATGTACAGCACCAGCACCGGGAACGACAACACAGTGTCGGCGACATAGGACAGCAGCGCATCGACCCAGCCATTGAAGTAGCCGGCGCACAGGCCCATGGCGATGCCGACGGCAAATGCGGTCAGCGTTGCCAGAATCGACCAGAACAACACGGTGCGCGTGCCCCAGATCAGCCGCGAGAGAATGTCCCGGCCGATCATGTCGGTACCGAGCAGAAAGTGCATCCCGTCGCCATCCGGCGTCATCGGCGTCAGCAGCGGGGTGAAGCTTTCCAGCGGATCATGGGGCGCCAACCACGGCGCGAACAGCGCCATCAGCACCCAGCCGCCGACCAGCAGCAAACCAAGTAACGCAAGGGGATGTTTGAACGAATTGAGGAAATTCATTGGCCACCTCCGCCAAGACTGCGCAACGTTATGCGCGGGTTGAGCCAGGTATAGGCCAGGTCAGAGAAGATTTTGGTCGCGCCGACTACGATGCCGCTGATCATTGCGCAGGCTTCGATCAGGTAGACGTCATGGTTCAGCGACGCGGTGTAGAGCAGCGAGCCGAAGCCTTTGTAGGCGAAGAACACCTCGACCACGATCACGTTCGACAGCAGCCACGGGATGTACAGCATGATCACGGTGATGGGGGCGATCAGCACGTTGCGCAGGGCATGGCGCAACACGATACGTGAGGTCGACGCGCCTTTGAGGCGGGCGGTGCGGATGTAGGGTGCCTGCATCACTTCGACCATCGAGGCCCGAGTGATCCGCGCCAGATAACCGATGCCGAACAGGCATAGCACCATCAGTGGCAGCGCCAGTTCCACTGGGTTGAAGCCGTCGCTCATGCTGCTCACGCCCGGCAGCCAGTTAAGCCAGAACACGAAAATCGCCGAGACAAACACCGCACTGGCGAAGTCCGGGATCGAGGTGGTGACGATCGACAGGAACGATACCAGTCGATCCACCGCCGAGCCCTGGCGAATCCCGGCCAGGATACCGAGTGTCAACGCCACCGGTACCATCACTGCCAACGCCAATCCAGCGAGGATCAATGTTTGCCCGAGGTTCGGCAGCAGCAGGTCGATCACCGGCTCACGAAAGTGCACCGAAGTGCCCCAGTCGCCGCTGAGAAAATCCTTCAGCCACACCAGGTAGCGCCAGACGAAAGGTTGGTTGTAACCGCGTTCCACCAGCCATGCGGCGCGCTGGTCGGCAGCGGAGTAGGGACCGAGGACGTTGATTGCAACGTCCTCAATGTTCAGTTCCAGGGCCAGGAACACGATCACTGACACCGACAGCAAGGTTGCCGCCAGCGCCAATAACTTACGCAATAGAAATTCAGCCATGCTGCACGCTCCGGCTAATCAAGGGATGGCGGCCCGCCGCAACTGAGTGGGCGGGCGCGTTCGGGGCGCTTGAATCAGGCGCTCAACCAGACTTGATCCATTGGGTAGAAGTCCGAGGGGTGAACCTCAAAGCCCTGGACCTTCTTGCTCGCGGCAGTGAACTTGTCGCCCCAGAACGGCTGGACCATGACGCAGGCCTCTTGCAGGATCTGCTCGACGCTTTGCATCGCTGCGGCCCGTTGTTTCGGGTCGATGATGCCCATGGCGTTGTCCAGCGCCGCGTCGAACGCCGGGTCGCTGTAGTGGCTTTCATTCCACGCCGCGCCGCTGCGGTAGGCCAGTTCCAGCGACATCACCCCAAGCGGGCGGTGCGCCCAGTAGGTGAGGCTGAACGCGGCCTTGTCCCAGATCGGCCAGTATTGCGTGGCGGGGATCACTTTGAGGTTGATGCGGATGCCGGCCTCGGCGCAGTTCTGCTGGAGGATCTGCGCGCAGTCCTGTTCATAGCGGCCCTGGGTGTTGCCGACGATCAGGTCGATGTCGATGCCGTTCGGGTGGCCGGCTTCGGCGAGCAGTTTCTTCGCCGCGGCCACGTCCCGCGCACGTTTGGGCAGCGGGAAGTATTCCGGGTGGGACGGGGCGACGTGGTGGTCTTCGCCCAATGTGCCCATGCCGCGATAGGCGATCTTCAGCATTTGCGCGTTGTCGGCACAGAGCACCACGGCTTTGCGAATGCGCAGGTCGTCGAACGGCTTCTGGTCGCAGGCCATGCGCATGACGATGGTTTGCGCCGACTTGCAAGTGAGCAATTGCGCGCCCGGCAAACGTTTCGCCAGGTCCAGTTCGGCCACCGTTACCCGGTACAACACGTCCACTTGCCCAGCCTGCAGCGCCGCGAGATGGGTGGAAATGTCGGTGCCCATGTCGACGTAGCGCAATTCGTCGAGGTTGGCCGGTTTGCGCCAGTAATCGGCACGCTTGGCGAAGGTCGCCTGTTTGTTGACCGCGAACGACACCAGCTTGAACGGCCCGGTGCCCAGTGGGTTTTTCGCCCAGTCGTCACCGGCCTTGAAGCTGCGGTGGACGATGGCGCAGGTGAAGGCGTTGAGCATTTCCGGGATCGCCAGCATCGGTCGCTTGAGCACCAGGCGGAACTGGAAGTCACTGACTTTTTCGAACGCTGTAATGTCCTGGAACGCGGTGCGGTTGACCGACTTGGAATCGGCGGCAATCCAGCGTTCGATATTGTGCTGCACGTCCTCGACGTTGAAGGTGTCGCCGTTGCTCCACTTCACGTCCTGGCGCAGGTTGAAGGTCCAGGTTTTCAGGTCCTCGGACGGGCTCCAGCTCTCGGCCAGGTACGGGTGAGTGATGTTGTCGGCATCGACCCAGGTCAGGAATTCGAGGCTGTTGCGCAGCAGGTTCGAGGCTTCGATCCAGGTGATCAGCATCGGGTCCTGGATTTCCTGGATGGCGCAGGCAAACCGCAGGCTGCCGCCCTGGCGCGGCGTTACCGCGTCAGCGGCATGGGCCGAATTACCGAGCAGCGCGGAACCGAGGAAAGTGCTGGCGCTGGCGGCGGTGACGCCCAGCAGCGCGGCGGTGCGCAGGAATTGGCGACGATTGATTTCGCCACGTTTGACTTGGGTGCACAGGTCGTTCACCGCTGGATGCGGCAGAGTGCCGTCCAGTGTTATTAAGTCTTTCATATGCCTCTCCGATAACGTGCAAAAGTGCGTTTTTCGACTGGCCGCAAGTGGGGCGAGCGGCAGACGCAGTCGGTTCGATGAACCGAGACTGTCAGTGGCCGGCAGCGCAAAGGCGCAGGCGTGACAGGCGTGAAGCCGGCAGTAGAGCAAGGCGCAACGAGATCAGAAGGACGGAGGCTGGGTATGACATAGGGCTGCTCTTATGTTGTTTTTATTAGAGATGTCCGCAGTTTTGTCATCTGGGCAACGATCGACAAACGATAAATTCAACGCTGAAACGTTCGATAAATGCATGTTACTGACCGTAAGGAAGGCTGCCGCTTGAGCTAGACAGGCCGGACGGAGGAGCGCGCGGGTACGAAACACTGCGCGGTGGCCGCAAACGCCCCTTGTTCCGGGTGGGAACAAGGGGAAAACCGGACGATGTCGAAGGAGGTTACGGCGCCGTCCGGGGCAACTCAGCGCGGCATCAGGCGCGGATCGAACGGGTAGTCCGAGAGCAATTCGATGCCGTTTTCGTGGATGTAGATCTGCTCTTCGAGCTTGACCCCTTCGCCGCCCGCATCGTGACCGATGTAGCTTTCCACGCAGATGGTCATGCCGGCTTCGAACACCCCGTCGTAACCCAGTGCATCAATATCTTCGCGGTGCACCACGTACGGGTATTCACCGGTCATGCCAACGCCGTGGGCCAGGGCGAAATAGCGGTTGGCCTTGTAGTTATCCGGGATTCTCCAGGCCAGCTCGGCGTATTCCTTGAAGCTGCGGCCGGCCTTGAGCATTTCCATGTTGGTCTGCACTTGTTCGTAAGCCAGTTTGTACAGCTCCTGTTGCTTGGCGGTGGCGGCTTGCTCGCCGCACAGGAAGGTCCGCGAAAAGTCCGCGTAGTAGCCGAAACGCCCGACCACGTCTGTGTCCAGCGCCACCAGGTCACCGGCTTCGATGGGCCGGGTGCTGCATTCCTGGAACCATGGATTGGTGCGCGGCCCGGAAGACAGCAGGCGGGTTTCGACGTAGTCGCCGTCGGTGGCGATCACGTGTTGGTGCAAGTGCGACCACAGTTCGTTTTCGCTGATGCCCGCCACCAGTTTGCTTTCCATCAAGCGCACGCCAGCCTCGGTAGCACGCAGGCTGGCGCGGATCATCTTCAACTCGTTCGGCACTTTGATGCAGCGCGCGCGCTCCAGCGGTTCCTGGGCGTCGAAGATCTGGTAGCCGAGTTTTTGCAGTTCGAACGCAGCGGCTGAAGTGGCGCTTTCGATGGCGACGCGTTTGTTGCCGCCGCCGTGCTGGCGTACCAGTTCACCGATTTCGGCGGCCCATTGCGCAGTGACGTTATTCAGGAAGCTGTCGCAGAAGTAATAGGAAATGGCTTTGGCCGGGCGCACTTCATCGACAGTGTTGAGCTGTTCGGCCAGGTGCAGGCAGCCGCCGAATTCGAACACCACCACCGGGCCTTCTGCCGGGATGAAGGCATAACGTGCCGGGTTGCGCGCCGAGTACACCTGCATGTTGCGCGAACCGGTGGCGTAGCGCATGTGGGTCGGGTCGAACAGCACGCACGCGGCGTAGTCGCGTTTTTTCAGTTCGTTGCGCACCCGTTGCAAACGGTCGAGCTGGATCTGCTGGATCTCGGCGTACGTCGGTTCGCAGTCGGCGGGGTTGCGGTTAGGGCCGGACAGACTCATAGGTGTTCCTCGCAGGGCAAATACGGTTAGTTTTTTCTAGGAGTTTTTGGGTGAGTCAGTCGAGCAACTGGTCGCTGCGCACCAGGTTGCGTTCGGCTTGCAGATGGGCTTCGGACAGGCGTCCGTAAAGCTGCTTGGTGCGCTGGGCGCGGCCGATGATTCCGGGTTTTTCGGAGTAGGCGAAGATCGCGGTATTGCGTTCAGTGGCGCCCTCGACGCGGGTGACCCGGTGCACCGAAAAGCGCCCCTTGAAGATCTGCAAGTCGCCGGGGTTGAGTTGCAGTTCCTGTACGCGGCTGCGGTCGTCGCCGCGCACCACGTTGCCGACGGCGCCAAGGTTTTCCTGGGTGCGCGAGCGGATCATCGGTGCGTACTCGAACAGACCGCCAGCCTCTGGCTTCTGGGTCATCATGCTGACGATGAATTCGTTGGTGTCGAAGTGCCAGGGCTGCTCGGTGCCTTCGGGCATCACGTTGATCACCAGCCCGGCGAACGGGTCGGCGTATTCGAAAATCTCCGGTTCGTCGAGGCAGGCACCGATAAAGCGTTTCATCATCGGCGAGACATACAGGCGATGAATGATCGCGTCCGGGGCAATCATGTCCCGGGTGACAAAACCGCTGGTGCGCTCCATGAATGTGCGGCGCGGGTCATCCTGGGGCAGGGTAGGGTCGTCTTCAGTGAAATAGGCGTTGACCTTGCGCACCGAGTAAAAGGTCTTGCCCGACAGTGCCTGACCTTCAGTACGGGCCCGTTCCAGCGCCTCGGGCCGCAGGAAATTCTTCAGCAGGCAGCAACCGTCCTTGGCGAGTTCGGCACGGGCGTGCTCGATCAGCGCCTGCAACCGGACATGGCCCGAATCATGTATGGGGTACAACTCGGTATTAATAATGTCGCTGATATCGCCCACTTCGGCGTCGGCAAGTTGAAGGCTCATGCAAGTCTCCTGGAACTATCAATTAACAGTGTTTGGCGTTGAATCGATAGTTGCTTAAAGAGGTGCGAAGTGGAAATTACAAGTTGTGATCGAATCCATCGGCAGGGGCGATAGTTATGTCAGGCGAACTGGATGGAAGCTTACTGAAAGTGTTTGTCGCGATAATCGAGTGCCAGGGATTTTCTGCGGCGGCCGAGCGTTTGCACAAAACCCAGTCGACCATCAGCCAGAATTTGCAGCGCCTGGAAGAGATTGTCGGCACGCCGTTGGTCCAGCGCACCAGTCGCTCGGTGAGCCTGACACCCTGTGGCGAGACATTTCTGATCTATGCGCGGCAAATCCTCAAGCTGCACGCTGATGCGATCAACGCCGTGCAACTGCCGGATGAGCAGGCGTGCATTCACGTCGGCATGCCCGAGGACTACGCCCAGTTTTGCCTGGCCGGGGTGTTGCGCGACTTTCAGGCGCAGTTCCCCCAGGTGCGGCCGGACGTCTGTTGCGAAATGTCGACCGCGCTGGTCAGCCGTTTACAGCGCGGTGAGCTGGACCTGGTGCTCGGCGTGCAACACGCCAATCTGCACGCGGGTGAATACCTCTGCGACGAACCGTTGGTGTGGGTGGCGGCTGAGGGGTGGTGCGCCGGTGCGGATGCTTCTGTGCCGCTGGCGGTGTATGCCGAGGGTTGCGCCTTTAGAGCCAACGCCGTGCGGGCGCTGGCCGAGGCCGGACTGGCGTGGCATGTGGTTTACACCAGCCAGAGCCCGCGTGGGATTGGGATTGCCATCGAACAGGGCCAGTCGGTCGGTGTCACGGCGCGACGCCTGGTGCCGTCGGGTTGGCAGGTGCTGGACGAGGCTCAGGGCTTTCCGCCGATTGAGCCTGCGCGGTTGATGTTCTGGCGTTCTGCACAGTGCCAGGCGCTGGCGGTGGAGGCTTTGGTGGACATTGTGGCGCGCCGGTTAGGCCGTTCAAAGTGGCTGGCCGAGCGCCGGTTCACAGCGTTGACGGCGGGCCATCAGCCCCAGCAATAACAGGCTGGCAGTGACCCAGCAGACGATCCAGCCATGCACCAGGCCAAACTGTCCGGTGGCTTGCAGCAGCCAGCCGCACAGCCAATTGGCGGTGGCGCTGCCCAAGCCATAACCGACCATGCTCAGGCTCACCACTTGCAGGCTTTGTACGGGGCTCAAGCGTGCGCTGAGGTAGGCGGCCATCAAGCCCCAGACCGGGAAATAGAACAGCGCGAACAGCCCGGCCGCCAGCCAGGTCAGATTCAAGCTTGGTTGCCAGAGTAGTGCGAGCATCGCCAGGCCGAAGGCGCCGATACTCAACGCCATTACTCTCAATGCCCCCCAGCGATCCGCCAGCGAACCCAACAACAATCCGCCGACAACCCCGCCAATCCCGATCAGTGTCCACAACGAGCCGGTGATCTGTGCGTTGGCGCCCAATCGTTCGCTGGCAAACGCCGAGAGGAAATTCAGGAACGGGCCGCTGATCCCGCCAATAAAGGCACTGAGCAGCAGTATGTGCAGCGCCACCGGGTATTCCACACACAGCTTCAACCATTGCCTGAGTATCCGGCGCAGCGACGGCGCGCTGCTTTGCTTGATGCGCTGGGCTGTCGCCAGCGGTGCCAGGACCCAAAAGGTCAGTAGGGTGACCATCAGTGTCAGCCCGGCGCAAACCAGCCAGAAGTGCCGCAGCGAGATGCCCTGCAACAAGGCGATCAGCACCCCGTTAAGGCAGATCGCAAACGCCGCACCTGACGACGCCAGGCCCAGCACGCGGCTGCGGTGGGAGGCGGGGATCACTTCGCCGACCAGTGCGGCGATGGCGTTCCAGTTCGCCACGGCGCAGGCCGAGACCAACGCCAGGCACAGCGCATACGGCAGCACCCACGGGGTGGCGACCGCCAAGGCCAGCAGTGCCGGGCTCAAGGCCATCGTCAGTTTTACCATGTTGCGTGGGCTGATCCACGCCGCGGCGATACCGCTGACAATCGACGCGCCCATGTAGAACAGTTGCAGCAGCGCCGCGATAAACGCGGCCTGGCTGTAGCTCAGCTCGAACACCTGGCGGATCTGGGGTAATAAGGCCGAATAGAGGAAAATACTGAAGCCGTGGGTGGTGGCGTTACACGCCGTAAAGATAAGCGCCAATAAAACAATACTTCTTGTGGGTGAGTGTGGGTTGATTGGCATGGAGTTGGCTCGGTCATTAATTGCTATGGAATGGGGCGTAAGTGCGAGGACTGCCCTAGGTAAGTGCGTTGACTGGGTCGGGCATTTAATTCAAATAAGACTAGCGTCTCTATAAATAAAACAGCCAGTGCTTAATAGTCATGAGTGTGCTGCGAAATACTCATGCTATTTATACGTCGGCGACAGCGGCAGGGCTGAAAGCGACGTCATTGAATCGTGCCGATTACCTGTGGCGAGGGAGCAGGGAGTCGCCCACCACAACACAAAAATGCATGTTACTCGGGAAATTTCCCGCAAGCCGTGGGATGCTTGGGGCTCGTCAGCCCCAGCGCGAGTCCTGTTCATGAAACGCAAAATGCCCGCACTCAATGCGCTCAAAGCCTTCGAAGTGGCCGGCAGTACCGGCAGTTTTACCCGGGCGGCGGAGCTGCTCAATGTCACTCAAAGTGCTGTCAGCCGCCAGGTGCGTCAGCTCGAAGAACAGCTCGGTGAGAATCTGCTGGAACGCCGGCACCACCACCTTGAACTGACCAGCGCCGGCCGGGTTCTGCTGCGGGCACTGCATCAATCCTTCGACAAAATCGAGCTGACGGTGCGCAGCATCCAGCAGAAGTCCCACGCTAATCGCCTGCACATCAACGCGCCGCCAACCTTCACCAGCCGCTGGTTGATGCCGCGCCTGGGACGGCTGCGGGAAAAACACCCCGAATTGGAGCTGAGCATTACCACGCGCTTGCAGGACAGCCTGGCGGAAACCAGCACGCTGGACTGCGCGATCCGCTTTGGCGATGGCGAATGGGATGGGCTGGACAGCTCTCTGCTGCTTCAGGAACGGCACATTGCGGTGTGCGCGTCGTCGTTGTATGCGCGGGAAGCGAGCGAGGGCGAAATCGACCTTAATCGCCTGACCTTGCTGCACGTGTTGGCCAGGGAAGATCAGCGTTATCTGACCTGGAAACACTGGCTCGACGCGGCGAAAATCAGCGGCGTGGATACCCAGGGCGGTTATGAATTCGACCTGCTGGACCTGGCGATTCGTGCGGCCACCGACGGCCTGGGTATCACCATTGCCGACTGGCACATGGTTGCCCCGGAGCTGGCCAGCGGGCAGTTGACCCAGGTACTGAACGTGCATGTGGAAGGGCATCAATCCTACTGGTTGGTGACCCGGCCGGAGCAGACCTTGATGCCGCAATTGCAGGTGTTCGCCCAGTGGTTGCAGGAAGAAATCTGGTTGGCGCAAAGGCAGCTCGAACCCTCCACCGCCGCCAGTTGACCCACCCAACCTTCAGGGGACATTTGATTCCTTCTCGGGGAACATGCATTTTTTGAATGTTACGCCGCTCGATAAATCGTTTGTTCAACCCCCTCAGGATGCCAAGACTGCGGGAACTGGATAAAAACAACGATGGGCGATGCACATGCGACTTGAGCGAAACTTTGTAAACGGTCACTTCATTGAGCCTGCCAGCGATGCGCTGATTGCAGTCTACAACCCGGCGACTGAAGCGTTGGTCGGTCAGGTTTCGGCCGCCACCCGTGCTGAAGCCACGGCAGCTGTCGAGGCTGCCGCCGCCGCCCAGAAGCGCTGGGGCAAACTCACCAGCATTGAACGCGCCGAGCATCTGCGTTCATTCGCCGACGCCCTGGAGGCCTGCGCCGAGAGCATCGGTGCTGCACTGGCCGCCGAGTCCGGCAAAAGTGTCAGCGACGCCAGCAACGAAGCCCGTTACGCCGCGCAAGTCACCCGATACCACGCCGAGTGGGCACGGCGGATCGAAGGCGAGATCATCCCCAGCGACACCCCGAACGAAAACCTCTTCCTGCACCGCGAGCCGATTGGTGTGGTCGCCTGCCTGATTCCTTTCAACTACCCGGTCTACACGTTGCTGCGAAAAATCGCCCCGGCACTGATTGCCGGTAATACCGTGGTGGTGCGCCCGAGTAACAACACCCCGACCTCCGCGTTTGAAATCGCCAAGGCTGTGCAGCAATCCGGTCTGCCCGCTGGGGTGGTCAACATACTGACCATGGACCATGCCACCGCCGCAACGGTCTGCACCCACAACGCCGTCGGCTTGATCACCCTGACCGGCAGTGTCAACGCCGGGCGCATGGTGCTTGATTATTGCAAGACCAACATCGCCAAACCGTCCCTGGAACTGGGCGGCAAAACTCCGGCAATCATTGAGGCCGATGCTGACCTTGAAGCCGCCGCCAGCGCTATCGTCGCGTCCAAGACCACTCACTGCGGTCAGGTGTGCACGGCGGTGGAGCGGGTTTATGTGCAGGAAAGTGTCTACGAACAATTTCTCGGGTTGCTCAAAGCCAAAATCAGCGCCGTGAAGTTTGGCGACCGCGCCACCGACGCCAACCTGATGGGTCCATTGGTCAACGCAAGTTCGCAGCAAAACATCCACGCCATGGTCGAGCGCGCCGTCGCCGACGGTGCTGTACTGGAAACAGGCGGTTTTTTGCCTGAGGGCAACGGCCATTTCTACCCGCCGACGCTGTTGAGCAATTGTCGCCAGGACATGGAAATCATCCAGGAAGAAATCTTCGGCCCGGTGCTGCCAGTGCTCAAGTACCGCGACATCGACGAAGCGCTGGCCATGGCCAACGATCACCAGTTCGGCCTGTCGTCGGTGCTGTACACCGAGAACTATCGCACCACCCTGAAAGTCGCCAACACCATCGAGGCCGGCGAGTTGTACATCAACCGGACCCCGGCCGACCCCTACCAGGGCTTCCACGCCGGATGGAAACGTTCGGGCCTGGGCGGTGATGACGGCAAGCACGGCATGCTCGAATTCACCCAGACCCGACTTGTGGTGATGAAGTACTGATCCACCCGCAATACGCCTCACGCCACACCTATAAAAACAATTATTGGGGCGCCCGGACCACCGGGCTGCCCGAGGTCTCACAGATGTCCAAGTCTGCAACCACTGTTGCCGCTGTTCAGGGTTCGAGCGCGGGTGCAAAAAGCCGCAGTGACACGGGAAGTCGCTACGTCCAGTTAATGCTGCTGGTGCTGGCCGCCGGGGCGATCTATCCGATCCTCTACCTGCGCCAGGTTTACCAGACCACCATGCTTGAGGTGTTCCAGATCAACCACAGCGAATTGGGTTATCTGTACTCGATGCTCGGGACGATTTTCCTGCTCAGCTATTTGCCGAGCGGTTGGCTGGCCGACCGGATCGCGCCACGGTTTTTGATTTTCTTTTCGCTGGTGGCCACCGGAGCCTTGGGGCTTTGGTACTCCACGGCACCCTCGATGACCGGTTTGATGATCATCTTCGGTTGCTGGGGCCTGACCACCGGCCTGACGTTCTGGGCCTCTGTGCTCAAGCGGGTGAAGATGATTGCTCATCACACTGAACAGGGCCGGTTCTTCGGCATCCTCGACGGCGGTCGCGGCCTGGTCGAGGCGTTGCTCGCAACGGTCGCCCTGGGGCTGTTCGCCTTCGCCACTGAAACCCGTGGCGAGTCCGCCGCTGAAGGTTTCAAGCACGTGGTCTACCTGTACGCCTGCACCTGTATCGCCATCGGTTGTGTGCTGGTGCTGATCAAGGACCCGAAGTCGATGGAGGACACCGCGCCAGTGGAAAAGGGCAAATACAACCTGCTCAGCGACCTGACCACACTGGTGAAAATCCCCGAGCTGTGGTTGGTGACGGCCATCGTGTTCTGCGGTTACCACATCTTCTGGGCGACCTACAGCTTCTCCGATTATTTGCAGGGCGGCGGCATGACCGCCGTCATGGCCGGCACCATCACCACCATCAAGCTGTGGATGCGCCCGATTGGCGGTATCGGTGGCGGCTGGCTCGGTGACAGGTTCTCGAACATTTCGGTGCTGATCGTGGCGCTGTTCCTCGCGACGTTGGCGATGGTCGGCCTGATCGTGTTCCCGGCGCTCAACAGCATGGGCCTGCTGGTCGGTACGGTGATCTTCATCGGCCTGATGACGTATGCGATTCGCGGTTTGTACTGGGCGATCCTCGACACCTGCAACATTCCGCTGCGTATCACCGGTCTGGCCATCGGCATTGTCTCGGTGGTCGGTTACCTGCCGGACGCCTTCATTCCATTAATCAACGGCTACCTCACCGAGCACTTCCCCGGCGCCCTTGGTTACAAGCTGTATTTCGGTTACATCGCCTCCGTCGGCGTGATCGGGACCCTCGCGGCCCTGACCTTGCGCGCGCGTATCAATCGTCAATCTTCGAATAAAACAGGTGCCTGAGATGAAAATCGTCGCCCTTGAAACCCATATTGTTGCCGTACCGCCACCGCACATCGGCGGCATGTACTGGCTGTTCGTCAAGCTCAAGACCGATTGCGGCATTGAAGGTGTCGGCGAAATCTACGCTGCGACCTTCGGCCCCAAAGCCATGCTGCCGATCATCGAAGACGTGTTTGAACGCTACTTGCTCAACCACGACCCGCATCACATCGAGCGTTTTTTCCGTCAGGCCTATTCGAGCGGTTTCACCCAGCGTCCCGACCTGACCATGATGGGCGTGGTCAGCGGCCTGGAAATGGCCTGCTGGGACATTATCGGCAAAGCGGCGAACAAGCCGGTCTATGAATTGCTTGGCGGCAAGGTCAATGAGCGCCTGCGTTCCTACACCTACCTGTACCCGGTCAACAGCCAGGGTGAGTACGACTACGACGACCCGGACCTGGCTGCCGAATGCGCCGTCGAGAACATGAATAAAGGCTTCACCGCCGTGAAGTTCGACCCGGCCGGGCCGTACACCGCGTACTCCGGGCACCAGATTTCGCTGCAAGTGCTGGAGCGCTGCGAAACCTTCTGCCGCAAGATCCGCGAAGCGGTGGGCGACAAGTGCGACCTGCTGTTCGGCACCCACGGGCAAATGGTCCCGTCCTCAGCGATTCGCCTGGCCAAGCGCCTGGAGAAGTACGACCCGTTGTGGTTTGAAGAACCGGTGCCACCGGGCCAGGAGGAGGCGATGGCGCAAGTCGCGGCCAAGACCACCATTCCGATTGCTACGGGCGAGCGGCTGACCACCAAGTACGAATTTTTCAAGCTGTTGCAGGCTGGCGGCGCGTCGATTCTGCAAATGAACGTCGCCCGCTGCGGCGGGCTCCTGGAAGCCAAGAAGATCGCGAGCATGGCCGAGGCCTATTACGCGCAGATCGCACCGCACCTTTATAACGGGCCGATTGGCGCGGCGGCGAGTTTCCAGTTGGCAACCTGCACCCCGAATTTTCTGATCCAGGAAAGCATCATGACCTGGGGCGGTTTCCACGCCGAGGTACTGACCAAGCCGCTGCAATGGGAGGACGGCTACATCATCCCGTCCACCGAGCCGGGCCTTGGGGTGGAGCTGAACATGGACGTGGTGCGCAGGCATTCGCCCTATACCGGTGAGCGTTTGCACCTGCAAATGGCGCCGGCCCCGGCAGACGTCAAAGACACATCGCCGGCCAGAGGCTGACGGGATTTCCCGTCGTTCAGTTGCGGGAATGGGTGTTTTTTAAATAACGACTTACGCGGTAACCGTGCATGACATACGACTACATCATCGCTGGCGCAGGCGCGGCCGGTTGCATCCTCGCCAACCGGCTATCGGCCTGCGGCCAATACACGGTGCTGCTGCTGGAAGCGGGCGGCAAGGACAGTTCGCTGTGGTTCAAGATCCCGGTTGGCTTCGCCAAGATGTATTACAACCCAACCTTCAACTGGATGTACTACAGCCAGCCGCAAAAGCAGCTCAACAACCGTGAAATTTATGCCCCGCGCGGCAAGGTCCAGGGCGGTTCCGGCTCGATCAATGCAATGGTCTACGTCCGTGGTCAGGCCCATGACTTCGATGACTGGGCCGCCAACGGCAACGATGGCTGGGGTTTCAAGGACGTGTTGCCGTATTTTCGCAAACTGGAAAACCATCCGTTGGGCGAAAGCGAATACCACGGCGGCAGCGGCCCGATCAGCATCACTCCGATGAAGGGAGAGACCCATCCAATCTGCGATGTGTTCCTCAAGGGTTGCGATGAACTCGGTTACCCGCAGAGTGACGACTTCAACGGGCCGAACTTCGAAGGCTCGGGCATCTACGATGTCAACACCAAGGACGGCCAGCGCAGTTCCAGTAGTTTTGCGCATCTGCATCCCGCACTCAGCCGCCCGAATCTGACGGTCGAGCATTACGCACTGGTGGATCGGGTAGTGTTCGAGAACGAGCGGGCCAGCGGTATTTGCGTGACCCAACACGGCGTGGTCCTCACCTTCCAGGCGCGCAAAGAGGTGATCCTCTGCGCCGGTGCCGTTGACACACCGAAGATTCTGCAACTGTCCGGTGTCGCCGATCAGGCGTTGCTGGCCAGGCACCAGATCCCGCTGGTCAAACACCTGCCGGCGGTGGGGCAGAACCTTCAGGATCACTTGTGCGTCAGCTACTACTACAAGGCCAACATTGCGACGCTTAATGACCAGCTCAGCTCGCTGTTCGGGCAGTTCAAGCTCGGCCTCAAATACCTGCTGACCCGCAAGGGCGCCTTGGCGATGAGCGTCAACCAGGCCGGCGGTTTCTTCCGTGGCAACGAGGCGCAGGCCAACCCGAACCTTCAGCTGTACTTCAATCCGCTGTCGTATCAGATCCCGAAAAACAACAAGGCCAGCCTCAAGCCAGAGCCGTACTCCGGCTTCCTGTTGTGTTTCAACCCCTGCCGTCCGACGAGTCGTGGGCATATCGAGATCCGGTCGAATAACCCCCGGGATGCGGCGCTGATCGATCCCAATTACTTGAGCACACAAAAGGACATCGACGAAGTGATCCAGGGCAGTCGGCTGATGCGCAAAATCATGCAGGCGCCGGCCTTGAAAAGCATCACGGTTGCCGAAGTCCTCCCGGGGCCGATGGTCGAAAGTGATGAACAGATGCTGCAGTACTTTCGCGAAAACAGCGGTTCGATCTATCACCTGTGCGGCTCGTGCGCGATGGGGGCGGATGTACAGACGTCAGTGGTCGATAAACGGCTTAAAGTCCATGGTCTCGATGGCCTGCGCATTGTTGATGCGTCGATTTTTCCCAATGTGACGAGCGGCAATACCCACGCCGCAGTGCTGATGGTAGCGGAGAAGGGCGCCGACCTGATTTTGCAGGACGCCTGATTCGTTGCCATCGTGATTGAAAGCCCGCCGTTTGTTTTTGCTCGAAGCGAACCTCAGGTCTGTTGCTGGAGAATGGGCAGGGTGGACTCGCGCGCTACGTGCAAGCAAATTTATTTTCATGGTAAAAAGTTTTATTGACTAAAATATTGTACGGGGTAATTATTTCTCTGCATCTGCTTCATGCAGAGTCATCTTCAGGGTTATCCCGATGAGTCATAAAGCTCAATTCTCCCTCGCGACTTCTTACGTCTTGGCCAATGAATCCTCATTGGCCACTCGCGTGGCGCCGCTGCTGATGCAGGGTTTTCCCGCCGCGCCGGAACACCGGGTAACGTGGAACAACTGGATGCGCGCGCCCTTCAATCAATGGGGGTTCCGTCATCTGTCTCGACTGCGCCCCAGCATTGATGTGTCGGCGGGGCCAGGGCCTGCCGGTCAGCTCCAGGAGGCCCCGCGCGCGCTGGATCAGCTGTGTTTCGACAGTGAGAGTGGGCTGGGCATCCGTGTGATCGAGCACCTCGTCGCCAGCCAGACGGACGCCTTTTTGGTGATGCAGGGTGACAGGGTGTTGTACGAGCGCTACTTCAACGGTCAGCGCGCCTGTGACCGGCACATCATGTTCTCGGTGACCAAGTCGTTGATCGGTACCTTGGGTGAACAGTTGGTGACGCGCGGCGCGCTCAACCCCGAGCGGCCGGCCGCTTACTACGTGCCTGAACTGGCGGGCAGCGCATTTGGCGATGCGACGGTGCGCCAATTGTTCGATATGGCGGTGGGCATCGACTACAGCGAAGTGTATGACGACCCCAATTCAGAAAGCTCGCAGTACGGCTATGCCTGCGGCTTTCAACCCGCACCGGCGCAGTACGCGCAGTTCGAATCGTTGTACCAGTACTTGCCATCCCTCAAGAAACGCGGCAGCCACGGCGGCTTTTTCCACTATGTGACGGCCACCACCGAAGCCTTGGCGTGGGTCATGGAACGTGCCTCGGGCAAGGCCTGCAGTCAGATGCTGGAGGAGGTCTGGGGGCGCCTGGGGTGCGAGCGCGACGGCTATTTCATGGCCGATCCGTGGGGGCGTAACGTGGCCGGGGCGGGGTTCAGCGCCACTTTGAGAGACATGGCGCGCTTCGGTCGCCTGCTGGCCAACAACGGTCGCCACGACGGTGCTGAGCTGCTGTCGCCCGAGACCGTGGCCCGTATCGCCGCCGGTGCGGACCCGGCGATCTACGCGCAAAATGCCGAGTTCTCCAGCTGGACCCCGGGGGCGTCCTATCGAAGCCAGTGGTACGTGTTCAACGACCACAGCCAGGCCCTGATGGCCGGGGGCATTCACGGCCAGTACCTGTTCATCGACAAGCCGTCCGGCGTAGTGATCGTCAAGCAATCGTCGCTCACCGATGCGGTCAGCCCGTTCGATACGGACAGCGTGCGCATGCTGCGCGCGATCGCCGCCCACCTGAGTCACTGACCCATGCCTAAAAAATAAGAGTCTTGCGTTCTATTCACCTGGCTTGCCCAGGTGTTGGCGGCGCCCTGCGTCGCCATTGACTGCCCTGTAACAACAATAATTCCACAGGAGCTTCTTATGGTATTCACCAAGCGTTTCTCTCGAGCGCTGTTGGCGGTCGGCTTACCTTTGACTACCCACGTTGCGTTGGCGGGCTACACCTTTGAGGACGGCGATCTCAAGGGCGAAGTCAATCTGACCGCAGGCGGGGCGACGTTGTTTACCCGTGGTGTCAACTTCGGCAGCGGCCAGGTCGATGCG
The DNA here is from genome assembly GCF_900005715.1 of Pseudomonas sp. 34 E 7. Taxonomy (NCBI): domain Bacteria; kingdom Pseudomonadati; phylum Pseudomonadota; class Gammaproteobacteria; order Pseudomonadales; family Pseudomonadaceae; genus Pseudomonas; species Pseudomonas sp. 34 E 7. Next base: position 9,036 of record NZ_CVTX01000076.1, on the reverse strand, counting down.
CGCAACGGTAAAAACGGCGGCGCCCGGATCAACTGGCAAGAGGTCTACGTAAAACCGGGGGTCAAACTGGAGTATGCGTTGCAACCGGATTTCAGCCTGCTCGCGGGCGGCTCCCTGGTGGCGGCGAGCACCTTCGGCGACGGCGACGCGGGTGGCTTGACCCGCAGCTCCGATGGCAAGGCCGCAGCCGAAGAACTCTACGGCGGTTTTCGCGCCGGCGAGTGGAAGCTCACCGCCGGCCGCCAGAACTACATGATCGGTACGGGGTTCATCGTCATGGATGGCAACCTCGACCAGTTCAAGGATGGCGCCTACTGGCTCGCCCCGCGAACCGCCTTCAAGGATTCGGCGATCCTCGCCTGGGATCATGGCGCGCTGAAGTCCCAGGCCTTCACCTTGCGCACCGATGATGACTTGGGCGATTTCCGCATGACCGGCGTCAACCTGGACTACAACTTCGATGACCAGGTGACGCTCGGCGCCATGGCCATGAAGGTCAATGCCCTTGGCCCTCGAGGCAGCACGCTCCCGCGCCGTCGGGACGGCATGCAGGTGTACAACCTGCGGGCGCTCAACGCCAAGGTGCCCGGCTTACAGGCGCTGACGCTGAATGCCGAGTACGCGCTGGAGCGCGGCAGCGGCGAGGGCGTCGACTACGCTGCCAACGCCTGGTACGCCCAGGCCGACTATGCCTTCAGCACCGTGCCGCTGACGCCGATTCTCGGCTACCGCTACGCGAGCTTTTCCGGTGACGACAACCTCACCGACAACCGGCAAAAAGCCTGGGACCCACTGAGCAAAGGTTTCGTCGACTGGAGCACCTGGCTGGTCGGGGACGTGGTCGGCAACTACCTGCTGTTCAACAGCAACGAAAACGTCCAGCAGTTCTCCCTCAAGACCCACCTCAACGAAACCCTGACCCTGGGCGCGATTCACTACCAGTTCTGGCTGGACGAGAAAAACTACCTGGGCGCACCGGTCAGCGAGCGGCGCTTTGCTGACGAAAGTGTGGTTTTCCTCGACTGGACACCCACGCCGTCGTTCTATACGTCGCTGTCCTACAACTGGGTCAAGCCACTGGCCGCCGCCAAACAGGTGTTCGGCAACGACCAGATGTTCAGTGCGCTGGAACTGTATTTCACCTACCGCTATTAAGTGCTGCGAGCCATCGCGGCCGCGCTGGAGTGTTTTGATCATGAACAGATTTTTGCGTAACACCGTGCTGGGCGCTGTCGCCTCGTTGCTCATCAGTGGAGTTTGCCTGGCTGAAGAACGCACCGTACGGATCTACAACTGGATCGAATACCTGCCACCCGAAGTGCTCAAGAGTTTTCAGGAGGAAACCGGCATTCGCCCGATTTACGATGTGTTCGACAGCGTCGAAACCATGGAGTCCAAGCTGTTGACGGGCAACTCCGGATATGACGTGGTGTTTCCCGGTTCCGCCAACCTGGGACGCTTGATCACGGCCGGTGCCGTGCAGCCGCTGGATCGCAAGCAGTTGCCAAACTGGCAGCACCTGGACCCGCAATTCATGCAAACCCTGGAAACCGCAGGTGACTCCGGCAATCGCTACGCCGTGCCTTACCTGTGGGGCACCACGCTGATCGGTTACAACGTCGACAAGGTGCGCAAAGCCCTCGGCCCTGACGTGCAGATGAACAGCTGGGACATCATTTTCAAGGAAGAAAACCTCGCCAAGCTTGCCAGTTGTGGCGTGGGTTTTCTCGACGCCGCCAACGAGATCCTGCCGATTGCCTTGCACTACAAGGGCCTCGACCCCAATAGCCAGAAGCGCGAGGACTATGTACAAGCCCAGGCCCTGATGATGAAGATTCGCCCTTACGTCAGTTACTTCAACTCGTCGCGCTACGGCATGGACCTGGCCAACGGTGATATCTGTGTGGGCGTGGGCTGGTCCGGCGGTGTCGCACTGGCCACCCGACTGGCAGATGCCGCCGGCAAGGGCGTCAAGGTCGAGATGGCACTGCCCAGGGAAGGCGCGCCGATGTGGTCGGACGTGATGACGATCCCGGCCAAGGCACCCGATCTGGCGGAGGCCCATGCGTTCATCAATTACATCCTGCGCCCGGACGTGATTGCGCGCATCAGCAACAAGATCGGCTACCCCAACCCGAACAAGGACGCCACTGCGCTGGTGGACGCCAGCATCCGCAACGACCCGAACATGTATGTGCCGGACGAAGCGCGCAAGACCCTGTTCGCCCTGGAGCCGATCCCGGCTGCCGCGGAGCGCATCCGCACCCGCACCTGGACCGCCATCAAGAGCAACCGCTGATCAGTGTGGCCCGGTGCGTGCGCGCCGGGCTTGGAGCTTGCCATGACTGAACGGATGGACATTGCCCCCAACTTGCAGCGGGTGCTGACCCTTCGCGTCGCGATAGGGCCGGGCGTGATGCTGGGCGACAGCGTTGAAGGCCTGCGCTGCAATTACCCGATTGTGGGCGGGGATTTCGATGGGGTCGGCATCAGCGGCCAGGTCCTGGCGGGTGGAGAAGATTGCTTTCTTTTGCGCCCCGATGGCATCGGTCAACTGGATGCCCGCTACAGCGTAAGGACCGACGAAGGCGAGGTGATCAACATCCGTAACCGGGGTGTGCTGAGCATGACTGAGTACGGACGCCAACTGGAGCGCGACGGCCAATGGCCGATTCCTGAGACGGAGTACCGCTGCACCTGTACGCCGGTGTTCCAGGTGCCCAAGGGGCGGCTGGACTGGCTCACCCGTTCAAGTTTTATCGGCTTGGTGCATTACCCGTGCGCCGACCAGGTGGTGATTCGTTGCTATCGCTTTTACTGAGGCCCGACCCTGGAAGCTCTCAGGCCTGCATGCCGTAGAACAGCAACTCGGTGATACGCCTGACCTGCATCGAGTGTGCGTCGATATCCGGGTGTTCCTGGTTCACCAGCCGGAACAGTTGCAGGTGCGAATAATCGTTCAACAGGAACGCGGCCAATTCCACATCGAGTTGCGGGCGCAGCTTGCCGGCCTGTTGCAATTCCCGCAGCAATTCGCTGATCTCGGCCCTCAGTGCATCGTTCATGGCCCGATAGCCTTCGGGCAGTCCATTGCTGCCGCCGAACAGGATCAGCGGCAGCAGTTCACGCCACAGGCTGGGGTGCATGACTTCCAGTGCATAGCCGGTAAGAAGACGTTCCAGGTGGCAGAGCGCTTCGACCGGGTCGTCGATTTCGTGGATCCGGCTGCGGGTGTCGATGATCGCGCGTCGATCGGCGTGGTGCAGAATTTCCAGGATGATTTCCTGCTTGTTGCCGAAGTACTTGAACACCGTCGGCGGCGACACTCCGGCCTGGCTGGCGATCTGTTCGATGGTGGTGTTCTGGAAACCCTGGCGCTCAAACAGTTCGACCGCGGCTTTACTGATAGCTTGCCGGCGCTCGGCTTTCTGACGTTCACGCAGTCCGCTCACAGGAGATCCTTGTCACGAATAAAAAGAGGGGCGCGTGTCGGCCCCATACCCCTGCAAAATACTTAATTGGGTAAAGCTTTTAAAGCACTAATTGCCATTCAAGGGGTTTGCCGCTGGTGCTTCTTCATACGGTAGGCAAATTGAGCACGGCTGAGCCCCACGAGTCTGGCGGCCGCAGCCAGGTTGCCGGCGCTTTGTTGCAACGCTTCAGTGATCAGGCGCGATTCAAGGCCTTCGATGGAAACCCCCTGGTCCAACGGGTCGAGGGTACCCAGCAGCGTCGCGCGCGGCGCCTGCGCGGTATTCGACAGGCCGCCCTGGTCGTCGAGGCCATAGGGCTCGGCGGGCATCGGTTCGTTGCGAAACAGATGCACCAGGTCAATGGCCTGGCCTTCATCGCTGGCGATTAGGCCGCGTTCGATGAGGTTCTGCAGCTCGCGCACATTGCCCGCGAAGTCGTAGCGCAGCAACGTCTTCAGGGCGCGCATGGTCAGGCCTGCCGGGGTCCGGGCGTAGTCCTGGCAGAAGCGCGTCAGGAACGCATTGATCAGCAGCGGGATGTCGTCCCGGCGTTCACGCAGCGGGGGCAGGGCGATGGGGTATACATTCAGCCGGTAGAACAGGTCTTCGCGAAAGCTTCCGTCTGCCACCGCTTTACGCAGGTCGATATTGGTGGCGGCCACCACGCGCACATCCACCTTGATCCCGCGCACCCCGCCGACCCGTTCGATTTCCCGTTCCTGCAAGGCTCGCAGCAACTTGCTCTGCCCGGGCAGGCTGAGGCTGGTGATTTCATCCAGGAACAGGGTGCCACCCTGGGCCCGTTCGAACCGCCCGGGGCGTGAGTGCGTCGCGCCGGTGTAGGCGCCGCGTTCGACACCGAAGAGTTCGGCCTCCACCAGGTTATCCGGGATGGCGGCGCAATTGAGTGCCACAAACGGGCTGTCATGGCGACGACTGAGCTGGTGCAACTGGCGCGCAAACATCTCCTTGCCCACGCCGGACTCACCGCTGATCAACACCGTTGCCGGGGTCAGCGCGACCCGTTGCAGCGCTTGCATCGCCGCGTTGAACGCGGCACTGGCGCCCACCAACGGTTGCGGCTGGCGGGTTCCGCCACTGCTGGCGACGGGGCCTGCGAGCGTGGGGGTAGCAGGGCCAGTGACGGCCTGGGACACATTCAGGTAGCGTAGGTCCTGCTCGACATCACCCCATTGCTCGGCGGTCTTGCCAATCACGCGGCAACGGTGATGGCCCATGCCACGGCATTCCACTTCGCGGAAAATCACCATTTGCCCGAAGAGACCACTGACGAAGCCGATGGCATAGCCGGTTTCGGTCCAGCACACCGGGTCCTGGCCGATGCCGTAGGCCCCTACATGTTCATCGGCTTCGCACGAGTGGTGCCAGAGAAATTCCCCTTCATAGAACCCCGAATCGGCATCGAACTTGAAGTGCAGCGGTTCGACCTTGGTCATGCCTTCCAGGGTGTGCAGGTGAGTCCCGGCGCGAAACACCGCGGCGGCATCGGCCTGTGGCCAGCGCTCGCGGATCAAGCGCGCATCCCGTGCACCGGAGGCATAACCGGCGCGGGTGAACAGGCCCCGGGCCTGGTCCAGTCCCAGGCGCTCGATGACCTCGGCGCGCAGGGCGCCGAACGACGAACTGTGCAGCAACAACATGCGTTGATCGTTGAGCCAGATGCGCCCGTCTTCAGGGGAAAAGAACAGGCAGTCGGCCAGTTCCGCCGTGGTGGGCGAGCTGCTGTCACTGAGTTGGCGACTGTCGCCGCGCGGAGGGTAGGGCGCGGTGGCCGCCCGGTCGTCGGGCAGCGCGCTGTGGGGATTAGTCATTGTTATGCCCCTGCAAAGCGAGTGATCGATATGAGCAACTGCTCAGATAGTTATAAAACATAACCTTATCATTTGAACAAGTGGCAGAGCCCGGTTTTTTGCCGGTGAACGCCCCAGGCGTGTGAGCGCTGCGTGGCAGGCCTCGACCCAGAGCCCTCGCCGGTTTATGTAGGCGCCGTTGCGTGCAAGCGGCACAGCCTTTGCTCAAGACCTGATGCGGCGTGTGCACCCTGTGCAGACGATGACAATTACAAGAACCGGAGTTGCCAATGCCAGTGTCTGAGACCACCCCTTTTTTACAGCGGGCCATCGCGTCCGAATGCCTGTTCAACGGCGACTGGATTCCCGTTTCGGGATCTGTGATTGACGTGATTGAACCCGCCACCGGCCAACCCCTGATGCGCTGCGCCATGGCCAACGCGGCCGACATCGCCATCGCCTGCCGCAGTGCGGCTCTGGCGCAGCCTGCCTGGGCTGCGTTGGGCCCACGGGAGCGCGCCGAGGTATTTCGCAGAGCGGCGGACCTGGCCCAGCGGTCCTTCGCCGAGCTGGCGCTGTACGTCGCCCGGGAAACCGGCGGCGCGTTGTACAAGGGCGAGCACGAAGTGCGTGAAGCGATTGTGCTGCTGCATCAGGCGGCGGGGCTGTTGTCCCAACCTCACGGGGTGGTGCTGCCCAGTGCTGCAGGCCGACTGTCCTACGCACGGCGCCAGCCCCACGGCGTGGTCGGGGTGATTTCACCGTTCAACTTCCCGCTGGTGCTGTCACTGCGTTCAGTGGCTCCGGCGCTGGCGGCGGGCAATGCCGTGGTGCTCAAACCCGACCCACAGACTCCGGTCAGCGGGGGTTTTCTCATCGCCCGTCTGTTTGAGGAAGCGGGCTTGCCCAAGGGCCTGCTGCAGGTGTTGCCCGGCGCGGCGCCGGCGGGGGAAGCGCTGTGCCGCGATCCGAATGTGCGGATGATTGCATTCACCGGGTCCACGGCGGCGGGGCGCAAAGTCGCTGAAGTGGCCGGTCGACACCTGAAAAAGGTTGCACTGGAGCTGGGCGGGAAAAACCCGCTGATCATTCTCGAAGACGCCGACCTCGACCTGGCCGCGAGCAATGCAGCCTGGGGCGCCTGGCTGCATCAGGGGCAAATCTGCATGGCGACCGGGCTGATTCTCGTGCATCAATCCATCGCCGAAAGCCTCACCCGCAAGCTGGTGGACAAGGCCCGGGCGCTCACTGTGGGCAATGCCGCCCAGGGTGAAGCGGCGCTCGGCCCGTTGATCAACCAACGGCAACTGCAGCGCGTGCACGAGATCGTCAGTGACAGCGTACAGGCCGGCGCACGGCTGGAGGCGGGCGGCGACTATGACCGGTTGTTCTACCAGCCGACCGTGCTCAGTGGCGTACGTCCGGGCATGCGCGCCTTTGAGGAAGAGCTGTTCGGCCCGGTGGCCACGGTGGTCAGTTTCTCCACCGACGAGGAAGCGATCGAACTGGCCAACCGCACGGAGTACGGCCTTTCGGCCGCCATCATCTCGCCGTCGGTCGGGCGCGCCATGGCCATCGGTGAGCGGCTGGACTGCGGCCTGCTGCACATCAACGACCAGACCGTGGCCGACGAATGCATCAACCCGTTCGGCGGGCGCGGTGCCTCCGGCAACGGCGGCAGCGTCGGCGGGCCGGCCGACTGGGACGAGTACAGCCAGTGGCAGTGGGTCACGGTAAAAAATACGCCGCCTGTCTATCCATTCTGAGCCGTGGCCGTTCCGGGCCCTGGCTCATCGCTTTGATACACCCATGCCTATACAAAAATAAGAGGGCTTGAACATGAACCTGCACAACAAAACCCTGATTGTCACCGGCGTCGCTTCCGGTATTGGCGCCGAACTGGCACGGCTCGCGCGTTTCCAGGGCGCGACGGTGATCGGTGTGGATCGCCATGAACCGCAACTGACCCTGGATGGCTTCTTCCAGGCTGACCTGGGCGACCCGGCCAGCATTGATGCCCTGGTGGCGCGCCTGCCCGCGCGGGTCGACGGGCTGTGCAACATTGCCGGGGTGCCCGGTACGGCGCCCACGCAAGCGGTGGCCACGGTCAATTATCTGGGGCTGCGGCACCTGACTCAAGCGCTGCTGCCACGCATGCCGGCGGGCGGCAGCATCGTCAATGTCGCCTCGGTGCTTGGCGCGCAATGGCCGCAACGGCTGGAGCTGCACAAGGCGCTGGCCGCGACGTCCAGCTTCGAGGCGGGGCAGCAGTGGCTGGCGGCCAATCCGGTGGAGCAGGCCAGCTGTTATCAGTACTTCAAGGAAGCGCTGATCGTGTGGAGCTTCCAGCAATCCCAGGGCTGGTTTCGCGATCACTCGGTGCGTATCAACTGCGTGGCGCCGGGGCCGGTGTTTACCCCGATTCTCGGCGATTTCGTCAGCATGCTCGGGCCGCAGCGGGTGGCCGAGGACAGCCGGCGCATGACCCGCCCAGCCCTGGCCGATGAGGTGGCGGCGGTGATTGCCTTCCTCTGCTCGGACGCTTCGCGCTGGGTCAACGGGGTCAACCTGCCGGTGGATGGCGGGTTGGCCGCCACCTACGTGTAGGGCCTGCCACAGCGATAAATCCCGGTGCGGCCCCTCCGTGCCGGGAGTCTTGAACAACAACAAAAATACAGGACATACAAGATGCTCAAGCCTATCTTGCGGACGGTTGCGGCCACCACGTTTGTCGCACTGTCACCGATTGCACATGCTTATGACCTGCCCGGACTCAACCTGGGTACCACCAGTTTCTACGACGGCTCACCGGCCCCGGCGGGGCCCGGCTGGTACCTGGAGGAATACCTGACGTACTCCCGAGCGAGCCGTTTCAACGATGCCCACGGCAACAAGCTGGCGTTGCCCAGGCAGGATGTGGAAGTGGTGGCGCCCACCACGCAGATCATCTACGTCGGCCAGCCCCTGGCCAATGGCGCGATGCCCGGATTCACCCTGATCAACACCTCCCTGGCCCACGTGAATGTCGACGATGGGTTGAACAATGCGGCGCTGAGTTCCCGTGCCGGCTTTGGTGATCTGACGGTCGGTGCCTTCCTGCAACTGCCGACCCTGAGCCGCGCCGATGGCAGCCCGCTGCTGACCCAGCGTGTGGAGGCTGATGTGTCGATCCCGGTGGGCGCCTATGACCGCAATCGTTCGATCAACCCCGGCAGCAACTTCTGGTCATTCAACCCGTATTACGCGGCGACGTACTGGTTCAGCCCGAAATGGTCGGCGAGCGGGCGTTTCATGTACCTGTGGAATGGCAAGAATGATGATCCGCAGGCAGGCTTCGGGGATGTTTCCGATACCCAGGCCGGCCAGGCATTGCATGCCAATCTGACGCTGCAATATGCCTTGAACCAGCAACTGAGCGTGGGGGTCAACGGCTATTGGTTGAAGCAAATCACCGACACCCGGGTCGATGGACGCGCCGTGAGCGGGCGCCGGGAGAAGGTCTGGGCCATTGGCCCAGGCCTGGTCTATGCGTTCAGCAAGGAAGAGGTGCTATCGGTAAACGCCTACTTTGAACAGCAGGCTGAGAACCGCACTGAGGGCAACAAACTGGTGCTCAATTGGCTGCATAAGTTCTAGTGGGCGCCGTACGCACCATCACGCTGATGATGGTCAGTGCGGCAATCACCACCCCGGGGGACGTCGCCAGCAGTACCCCGGCGGTGCCGGCGCCGGCGGCAAGCAGTTGCCCGGCC
>NZ_CVTX01000102.1:0-14911 GCF_900005715.1 Pseudomonas sp. 34 E 7 | reverse complement strand
TGAGCTGGTCTAATAGTCCCGGACACCTCAATAGGTGAAACTACACCTATTGAGGAGTATTCCATGACCAAGAAGTACAGAAAATTCGACGCCGCTTTCAAGCTAAGAGTCTGCAAGATGATTGTTGACCAAGGCCTGAGCGTGAACTCCGTTTGTACCGATTTAGACTTGAGTGACACTGCCGTGCGCCGCTGGGTCCAGCAGTACCAAGCCGAGCAGTTAGGTGGTACAGGGATTGGTAAACCGTTAACCAGCGAGCAACAGCGTATTCGTCAGCTTGAGCAGCAGATCCGCGAGCTGAAGACTGACAACGATATATTAAAAAAAGCTACGGCCTTCTTTGCCCGCGAATTGAAGTGATCCACCAATTGGTTCACCAAATGCAATGCAAGGCCTACCCGGTAATACGTATCTGCCGGGTTTTGCGGATCAGCCGTTCGGGGTTCTATGAAGCTCGTCAGCGGTCTTTTAAGCCAAAAGCTGTCTGTCCGGTTGCAGCTCAGGTCAAAGCTACGTTCATGACCAATGAGCACTGTTATGGCAGTCGTCGGGTGATGAAAGCACTGCGTAGCGATGGCGTATCCATTGGGCGGCACAAGGTCCGTCGGCTGATGAAACAACAGGATTTACGCCCGATCTGGAAGCGCAAGTTCGTTCATACCACCAACAGTAATCATAATTTCCCGGTAGCTGAGAACCTGCTCAACCGCCAGTTTAACCCCGAGCAGATCAACCAATCATGGGTTGCTGACATCACTTATATTCGCACTCGAAGCGGCTGGCTGTACTTGGCGGCTGTCATGGATTTGTATTCACGCAAGATCGTAGGCTGGTCCATGGCTCCGCATATGCGCGCAGAGTTGGTGTGCAGTGCTATGCAACTAGCCATCACACAGAGACAGCCTAAACCGGGTCTGATCGCGCACTCAGATCGGGGCAGCCAGTATGCAGGCGCTACTTACCAAGCCATGCTGACACGACATGGCTTGCGCTGCAGCATGAGCCGCAAGGGCAACTGCTGGGACAACGCAGTCATGGAACGTTTCTTCTTGAACCTGAAGATGGAGCGTGTTTGGAGGAAGGACTATGCCAATCATGATGAAGCAATCAGGGACGTCACGGATTACATTGTGCGGTTCTACAATGAACGACGAATGCATTCATCGTTAGACTATTTGCCGCCCAATCAGTACGAGCGGCAAACAGCCTGAAAACACCGATTGAGGTGTCCGGAAAAAGTTGACCACCTCAGTGTAAATACAGTCAAATGTGGGAGGGGGCTTGCCCCCGATAGGGCCGAAGGCCCGCTTCACCCGGCGACGCTGACCTCTTTGGGCAACCGCTGATCAATCACCCGATACAACGCACTGTCCTGCGGCCAGTTGCGCATGAACCGCGCACGGTCTTTGGCATACGCCGCAGCAAAGCTGGCAACCGAGCTGTGTTGGCACATGGCGTCCAGGTCGATCATCGCCCAGCGCCCTTCGCTCCAGAACAGGTTATGCCCCTTGAAATCCCCATGGCTGATGCGCGCCTCGATCAACTCGGCGAACAGCCGGTCCAGCGCCAGCAGTTCATCTTCCGGCGCGTCGCCGCGTTCGACATAGGGCGCAAAGCGCTCGATGATGTCCGGCCCCGGCAGGTATTCGGTGACCAGATAGGCACGGCTGCGCAACCAGAAAAAGCGCTTCTCCAGGACCGCCAGCGGCGTGGGCGTAGCAAAGCCGAGGAACGCCAGGCGATTGCCTTCGCGCCAGGAATGCCAGGCACGGCTCGGGCGCCAGAAGCGTTTGAGCCAGTGGGTGAAACCCTTGATGTTGTAGCGCTTGATCACCAGAGGCCGGCCGGCCACTTCGACCCTGGCCACGCTCGCGGCGCCGCCGGTCTTGTACAGATGGCCCTGGTCGAGCAGCGCATCGGCCTTTTCAAGCACGGGCAGCATGGCCGCCTCTTCCTCACGGCGAATCGCGCGCAGGCCAAAGGCGCCACGTACCACGCTGAACAGGGTGCATTCGCGGCCAACCTTGTTCAGGTAGTCGCGCAAGCGCCAGGCGCTGACTTTGCGCACCTGCTTTTCCAGAGCCTCCAGCGGCAAGGCATGTTCGCCGTTGGCCAGCAGGTAATACACCAGCAATTCTTCGGTAAACGGCGCGAGGTTTTTCGGCAACTGGGCAAAGAACACCCCGAGGTTTTCCAGCACGCGATTGCGCGACAGCGGCTTGCCCGCCTCTTCGACACGAATCCCCGCGCCATCAATCAGATACAGCTTACCGCCCTGGCGCAGCAGGTTGTCCAGGTGCAGGTCTTCCTGCCACAAGCCCTTGGCATGCATCTGCGCAATCGCGCCCAGCGCGTCGGCGAGCACGGCGGTTTGTTCGTCGGCCAATGGCGGCAAGCTTTCGACAGCGCGCCAGGCGTCGGCCAGGCTGAGGGCGCCTTCAAGAAACTCGAACAGCAGCCAGCCACCCTCGCCTTCCTGCAAACCGTCGGCCAGCAACAGCGGCGTGGTCAGGCCTTGTTCGGCCAGCAAACGCACCCCGCTGCGCTCACGCTGGAAATGCCGCGCCGCCGAGTTGCCAACCAGCAGCTTGGCCAGCACCGGGCGACCGCGCCATATTGCGGCGCCGACGTAGCGCTGCCCCGGCAAAACCCGCAGCAGGCTGAGCAGTTGCAATTGCCCCGGGCCTGCCGCATCGACCAGGTCGAGGGTCAGCGGCAGGCTGGGAATACGGCCGGCATTCTTCAGCTCGGACAAACGCATCAGCGGTTTTCCTTGTGACTGCGGCGCGCGGTAAGACGCTGATACCAGGTGGCGACCAGCGCACTGTCTTCAGGCTGCTCAAGATACGCCGCCAGCAGCTGTCGCACCTGCGCATCCGACCATTGCGGCGCGCGGCGCAGCAGGGGTTCGAGGTCCTTGACCCGGTCACGCCAGCCGAACAACAAAGGGCGGGTTTTCTCAAGGTCGATCAACTGCGCGGCGTAACCGTCAGCGGTGGCCTGCAGGAAAATATGCTTGGGATAAAAACAGCCATGCACCTGCCCCACGCTGTGCAACCGACGCGCAAGCCTGCCGCAGGCCAGCAGGATGGCGCGCTGCTGTGCGTCGCTCGACTGCGACCAGTGCTCCAGCAACGAGTCCAAATCGTTCCAACCGTCCAGGGCGCGGGTAAGCAACATCGCACGGCGCTCGCCCTTGACCTTGCGCTCGCCGAAGAACACCGCCTGCAAGGCAGGAATGCCCAGCTTGCGGTACAGGCTGATATTACGAAACTCACGGGCAAAACTTGGCTCGCCGAACGGCCGGTACAAGGTACGCGTCAGGTAGTTGCTCTGGCGCTTGAGGTAGTAACCCTGACCCTCAAGTTCCAGGCGATACACGCTGCTCCATCCGTCGCCGCTGGTGTTGGGCTCATCCACCGCATCCAGTTGCTTGGCCCACAACGTATCGAAGCTGGCCAGGCCGTTGCGCTCAAGCAAAGCGCGGTCTTCGACCGCGAGGAAGTCACTCATTCACGCCCCTCGAAAAACTTCACCACATGGCGAATCCGTTGTTTGTCTGACGTCGTCAGGTGCGTGCGTTGGCGGTATTGCATGTAGAAACGCAGGCGCTGGGTGGCCGACAGATGATACTTGGCGACCTTGTCCAGGCAGGCCAGGTCTTTGGTAATGCGGTATTTGAGCCAGAAGCCGCGCCAGAAATCGCCGTTGGGACAGTCGATCATGTACAGGGTGCGCTGATCGTCCACCAGCAGGTTGCGCCACTTCAAGTCGTTATGGGTGAAGCGATGGTCGTGCATGGTCCGCGTGTACTCGGCGAGCTGACGGCTGATACCGTCGACCCAGCGAGGGTCTTTCAGACGCGGGTCATTACGTTCGGCCAATACCGATAAATCCTCGGTCCTGGGCAATTCCCGGGTAATCATTGCACCCCGGTCATAGGCCAGGCCCTTGCGATCCAGGCCCCAGGCCACCACATCGGCGGTCGGAATCCCCCATTTGGCGAAGCGCTTGAGGTTCTGCCATTCGGATTTCACCCGCGGCTTGCCCAGGTAGCGGCGCAGGCCTTTGCCGGCGCCGACGTACCGCTTGACGTAATAATTGATCCCGCCGCGCTCCACCCGGATGACTTCCGACAGCGGGTCGCGGGTCAGGCGCTCGCCTTGCAGGGCGAACACGGCTTCCAGGCTGCCAAAGTCGTCCGCGAGCGCCGCGTAAGCGGGTTCCAGATTCCAACCCGCCATCAGAGTGCATCCCCGTAACGCTGTTTGCGCGCGTAGAGCTTGTCGGCCTTGCCTTGCAGCCACAGCAACAGAGCGCTTTCCTCGGCGAGGATCTGGCGCAGCGGCTGCTGGAAATAGCCCTTGAGAAAGCGCAGCTTGTCGCGACGGGTCAGGCCGATGTCCAGCGCCGAGAAGTACAGCGCCGCCAGGTCCTTGTCACGCCAGCGATGGCTGATTTTGTCGCGCGTCTGGGCGCGGTGCAGGTCGATGATCGAGAGCTTGAAATTATCGGCCGTCACCGGCGTATCGGTGTGCAGCAGGAAGTGGCAGATGTAGCAATCACGGTGGTTGACGCCGCCGCGATGCATCATGCCGGTCATGCGCGCCACTTCAGCGATCAGCGCGCGCTTGAGACGCGGCTGCGGCGGCTGCTTGAGCCAGTCGATGCTGAAGTCTTCCAGGCTGACAGTCGGCGCCAGCTCTTCGGTAATGATGAAGGAGTGCTGATCGGCCGGGTTGCTGCCGCGCTCGCCATAGGCCACGGCGGTCATGGTCGGCACGCCCAGTGCCTGCAGGCGCTGGATCGCCAGCCATTCCTGACCGGCGCCCAGCACCGGCAGCTTGGCGGTGACCAGGTTCTTGACGATCTCGCCCCAGCCGATCCCACGGTGGATCTTCACAAAGTAGCCGCGGCCATCTACCTCGGTACGCAGCGTGCGACGCGCCTCCAGTTCACGATACACCTCACCTTGCAGGCGCTCGACAGCGGCGAACGCATCCTGCCCGGCCCAGAGGGTTTTGAACGGTTCGGCAAGCATCAATTTCATCGTTTTGGCTCCGCCAGAATCACATCCGCAGCGTGCTGCGGCATGCTATAGAGGTCGGCCGTCTCGGCGAAGGCCAACCCATTGCGGCCCCAGGCCGCGCGCTGTGCAGAATCAGACAACATCCGCGCCAGGTACCCGTTGAGCTGCGTCTGTTCGAACGGCTCATTCAGGACCAGGCCACTGTCGGCTTCGGCGATGTAATGGGCATAGCCACATACCGCCGAGACCAGCACCGGCAACCCGGCCACCAGGGCTTCGAGCAAGACCGTGCCGGTGTTTTCGTTATACGCCGGGTGGATCAACAGGTCGGCGCCCAGCAGGAAACGCGGGATATCGCTGCGCCCCTTGAGGAACTGCACGTTATCGCCCAAACCCAATGTGGCGCTCTGCAATTGGAATACTTTGGGGTCGTCCTGGCCGATTACAAACAGACGGGTGCGTTTCTTCAATTGCGACGGTAACGCCGCCAGCGCCTTGAGGCTGCGGTCGACGCCCTTGGTCTTGAAGCCCGAACCGATCTGCACCAGCAGCAAGTCGTCCTCGCCCAGGCCGAATTCCTGGCGGAACCCTTCGCGTATCATGGCCGCATCCGGCGGCGCACGGCGATCCTGGGCAATGCCCGGCGGCAGCAGGTGGAAGCGTTCCAGCGGTGTGGCGTAATGCTTGATGAACAGCGGCTGCTGCACCTCGGAAATCATCAGGATTTCGGTCTTGGCGTCCTTGGCAAACACGGCGCGCTCGTAGTCGGCAAAGTGTTTGTAACGACCAAAATAACGATACAGCGAATGACGCAGGTTTTGCGCCTTGTCTTCAAAGCAGCCGTCGGCGGCGTAGTACACGTCAAGGTCAGGCATCTTGTTGAAGCCGATCAGGCGATCCACCGGGCGTTTGGCAAGGTCGGCTTTCATCCACGCGCTGAGCTTCTCGTTGCGCCGATGGTTGAAGAATGCCTTGACCGGCGCCACCAGCACTTCAAAGCCCGGCGGGATATCGCCCTCCCAGATCAAGGTGTACACGCGGATTTTATGCCCGCGTTGCTGACACTCCAGGGCGATGCGCATGAAGTCGCGCTGCAGGCCACCGAAGGGAAAATATTTGTACAGTACGAAAGCCAATTGCATCAGTGCAGCTCCTCAGCCAGTAACAACGTGCTCAGCCGGCTCGCTACACGCTCAGGATTGAGGCGCGTGAAGCACAGGGGCGACTCGCGCTTGATGTCGAACCGCCGCAGGTCATCGGCGGTGGGTTGATAAGTGCATTGCTTTTGCAGGCACGGCGCACACGGCCAGTCGCTGGCCAGGTGGATCTGGCCTTTGCCGTAGGCGCCGGTGAGGCCCGGATTGGTAGGCCCGAACAGCGAAATGGTCGGCACATCCAGCGCAGCCGCCAGATGGCCCAGACCGGTGTCCACCGCCACACAGGCACGGGCACCGGCCAACACACGGGCCACGCCCGCCAGGTTCAGTTTTGGCAGCACTTCGGCGTTGGCCAGGCCTTGAGCCAGGCGCTCGGCGCGGGCCTTTTCGATGGCGCTGCCCCACGGCAATTTCACGTCCACGCCCAGGCGGCCCATGCGTTCGGCCAGTTCGCGCCAGTAGGCCTCGGGCCAGTGCTTGGTGTCCCAGGTCGTGCCGTGCAGCAGCAACACGAAGGGTTTCTTCGGCGGCAGGCCCAGCAGTTTCTCGACGCTCAGGCCATAGTCGCCCAGGCCCTTGGGCAGGTCGTAACCCAACGCCACGGCAAACAGTTGGCGCAGGCGCTCCACCGCATGTTGCCCGCGGGCCACGGCCAGGCGGCGGGAATAAAAGCGCGCCGCCAGGGGTTCGCGTGCCGAGCTTTTATCGAACCCGGCTACCGGCGCCCGCACGTAGCGGGTCAGCCAGGCACTTTTCAACAGGCCCTGGGCGTCGATCACCAGGTCATACCGGGTCGACTGCAGCGCCTGTTTGAACCGCCGCCATTCGCCGCTCTTGAGGGTTTGCCAGAGGTTCTTGCGCCAGCGACGAATCGCCACCGGGATCACCTTGTCTACCGCCGGGTGCCAGGTCGGGATTTCAGCGAAGCCTTCTTCCACCACCCAGTCGAAACGGATGCCGGGGATCGCCCGCGCCGCATCGGTCAGTGCCGGCAAGGCGTGGATCACGTCGCCCAGGGATGAGGTCTTGATTACCAGTACCCGCAACTCAGTGAACCTCGACCACGTCGCCCTGCAACCGCTGCAACGCGTCGGTCACCGGCTGCGGCAGCAATTGGCGCAGGCAATTGTAGTGGCCGAAACGGCAGGTGCGCTCAAAACAGGGGCTGCAATCCAGGCCCAGGCGCACCACTTCGACCTTGTCCGCCAGGGGCGGGGTGAAGCCGGGTGACGTCGAGCCGTACACCGCCACCAAGGGACGGTTCAGCGCGGCGGCAACGTGCATCAGGCCGGAATCATTGGACACCACCGCGTCGGCGCACGACAGCAAGTCGATGGCCTCGGCCAGGGACGTTTCGCCACTGAGGTTCACCGCCTCTTCGCGCAGGCCCGGAATCAGGCGCTGGCGAATATCCTCACCCACCGAATGATCGTTCTTCGAGCCAAACAGCCACACCTGCCAGCCTTCGCGAATCCTGGTCTCGGCGACCTTGGCGTAATGCTCCGACGGCCAGCGCTTGGACTCGCCAAACTCGGCGCCCGGGCACAGCGCCAATACCGGGCGATCCAGCGTCAGGCCGAACTTGGCCAGCGCCGCAGCGCGGGTCACCGGGTCAATCTGCAAGCTGGGGCGCGGGTACGGCTTGGGCAGTTCGGCGCCCGGCTCGTAGGCCAGGGCCATGAAACGTTCGATCATCAGCGGATAGCGGGCTTTATCCAGGGTGCGTACGTCATTGAGCAGCACGTAGCGAAACTCGCCGCGCCAGCCGGTACGCTTGGGGATGCCGGCAAAAAACGGCACCAGCGCCGACTTCAGCGAGTTGGGCAACAGGATGGCCTGGTCGTACTGGCCGGCCATGGCTTTGCCGATGCGACGGCGGGTCGCCAATTCCAGCGCGCCATGGCCGAGCGGAAAGCTCAAGGCCTTGCGCACTTGCGGCATGCGCTCAAGGATCGGCCGGCTCCACTCAGGGGCGAGCACGTCGATCTGGCAGTCCGGATAGCGCAGCCGCAGGCACTGGAACAGTGTCTGCGCCATCACCATGTCTCCGACCCAGCTGGGCCCAACGATCAGAATATTCATGTCATTTCCACAAACGATGCGGGGAGGCTTATGCCTCCCCGCCCTAATAGTGTTTCAGCTCAAGCCCAGCGTTTGCCAGATTCGCATCACCTGTCGCCGTTCGTCGGCGAACTGGTCGCCGGCCACCGTACCGGCCTCGTTCTGCAAGGCTTGGCGGTGCGCGGCTGAGCGGTAGGCCTTATACACTTCACGCAGCAAGTGAGCATCGGCGGCGGGCATCAGCCCGACCTGCTCCAAGCCCTCGAGGATGCGGATATTGTCGGTGTAGCGCAGCAACGATGGATGTTGCGCAGACCACGCCAAAGCGGCGTATTGCACCATAAATTCAATATCGACGATACCTCCGGCGTCCTGCTTGAGGTCGAACAGCGCCGTGGCTTCGAAGGCATTGGCGCCCCTGCCGGCCGTTGTGCTCTTGGTTCCCAGGTTATCGCGCATCTTGGCGCGCATCTCGCTGACCTCCTGGCGCAGCTTGGCCAGATCCCGCTCACGCCCTAACACGTTAGCGCGTACCTTCTCGAATGCATGGCCCACATCCTGGCTGCCGACCAGGACGCGTGCGCGAATCAGCGCCTGATGCTCCCAGGTCCAGGCTTCATTTTGTTGATAGCGGTCGAATGCGCCCAGCGAACTGACCAGCAAGCCGGACGCCCCTGAAGGTCGCAGACGCATATCCACCTCGTACAACTGGCCGGAGTTGGTCTGGGTGGTCAGCAGGTGAATGATGCGCTGGCCCAGGCGCGTGAAGAACTGCGCGCCGTCGATCGGCTTGGCGCCGTCGGTCTCGGCCTGCGGGTCGCCGTCATGGATAAACACCAGGTCCAGGTCCGAACCATGCCCCAGTTCGATACCGCCGACCTTTCCATAACCGACAATGATGAACCCGGGATCGCACAGGCTGCCGTCCAGCCGTTGCGGCGAGCCGTGGCGGGCAACAGTCTGGCGCCAGGCCAGGGCCAGCACTTGCTCGAGAATGGCTTCGGCGAGCCAGGTGAGGTAGTCGCTGACTTTCATCAACGGCAGGCTGCCGGCGATTTCCGAGGCCGCCACGCGCAGGCGGTGCGCCAGCTTGAAATGGCGCAGCGCTTCCATCTGCTGCTCGAGGTCGTCTTCGGGGATACGCGTGAGGCGCTCGCGCAACTCGGCGGCCAGTTCCGGCGCCAGCGGTGGCTTGAACAAGCGTCCTTCGTTGAGCAATTCATCCAGCAACAGCGGAAAGCGCGTGATCTGCTCGGCGATCCACGGGCTCGCGGCGCACAGGGTCAATAGACGGCGCAGGGCGTCGGGATTCTCGGTGAGCAGCACCAGGTAAGCGGAACGCCGCGCGACGGCCTCCACCAGGGGCAGTACGCGCTCCAGTACCAGGTCCGGATTGGCGTGTTCGACAGCCTGGGCCAGCAAGCGCGGGATAAACGCATCCAGGCGCTCGCGACCGAGGCGCTGCATGGCGCGCAGTTGGGGGCTACCGCGCAGGCCGGCCAGGGCTTTGAGCGCCTTGGGCGCGTCAGTAAAGCCGCCTTCGCCCAATTGGCGGCAGGCCGCGTCGTCGTCCTGGGACTCTTCCCACAGCGGAAGCCACTCCCCACCGACAACCAACTCGCTTTCTTCACCCTCTTCTTCATCAGGGTCGGCAATCACTTGGCGGAAATGCCAATCCACTCGCCCACGCCAATACATCAAGCGCTCGTGGAACGCGGCCCAATCGGCAAAGCCCAGCATGAAGGCAATACGCGCCTGGTCTTCGGGGCTGTCCGGGAGCATTTGGGTCTGGCGGTCGGCAATCGCCTGGATCGCGTGCTCGGTGTAACGCAGGAATTCGTAGCCATTGCGCAGCTCGGCAATCACCGCAGGCGGCAGGTAGCCCTGGCCTTCCAGGGTGCCGAGCACGTTCAACAGCGGGCGTTGCTGCAGGCTGAGGTCGCGACCACCGTGGATCAGTTGAAACGCCTGGGCGATAAATTCCACCTCGCGAATACCGCCCGAACCCAGCTTGATATTGTCGGCCATGCCCTTGCGCCGCACTTCCTGCTGGATCAACTGCTTCATGGTGCGCAGCGCTTCGATGGCCGAGAAGTCCAGGTAACGGCGATAGACGAACGGGCGCAGCATGTCGAGCAGTTGCGCGCCGGCCACCTGGTCTCCGGCGACGACGCGGGCCTTGATCATGGCGTAACGTTCCCAGTCGCGGCCCTGGTCCTGGTAGTACTGCTCCAGCGCGTTGAAGCTGAGTACCAGCGCACCCGCCGAACCGTAGGGGCGCAGGCGCATGTCGACGCGAAAGACGAAACCGTCGACGGTCATCGGGTCGAGGGCCTTGATCAATTTTTGACCAAGACGGATGAAAAACTCCTGGTTATCCAGGGCGCGCTTGACCCCTACTGTCTCGCCGCCTTCGGGGTAGGCGAAGATCAGGTCGATATCCGACGACAGGTTCAGCTCCACGGCCCCGAGCTTGCCCATGCCGAGGATGACCATGTGCTGCGCCTCGCCGCTGCGCCGCCCGGTTGGCGTGCCGAACTGCACGCAATGGCGCTGGTACAGCCACTGGTAGGCCTGGTCGATACAGGCGTCGGCCATGTCGGAGAGGTCGCGACAGGTTTGCACCAGGTCAGCCTGGCGGGTCAGGTCGCGCCAGATGATGCGCACCTGCTGGCGCGTGCGCTGGCGGCGCAGCACACGGCCCATCTGCTCTTCTGTATCGGCCTGTTGCACGGCACCGGCAATCTGCCCGCACAGTTCACCCGGCGCAAAACCCCGGTCCAGCTCGCCCCAGGCCACCAGCTCGAGCAACATCAAAGGGTCACGAACACTCTGTTCAATCACGAAATCACTGGCGGCGCACACCCGCGCGAAGTCGGCCCAGCGTTGCGGCGTCCAGCCAGAAAGGCCATGATCGTCATCCAGCGCGGCCACGGCGTCACGAAATGACTGCTCGGCCCGACTGGCGTAAGGCAACAGAATGGCCGGCAGTTCGGCCAGCGTAGGAAGGCTCATGGTCTATCCTTGATCGGCGGGTAAATGGCGTGTAGTTGTGAACGCAGGAGCCCTGCTCGATGAAGGACTGTCGAACAAAAGTTAGAAATAGCTGAAATTAAATTAATCTTGGCAGGCAACATCAAACTTTCACCTTTTCTTGTTCGCAATAGACCAACAATAACGATTATGCTCACCAGCCAGACCGAGCCATACGCTCGGTCTTGTGTAGTTTTACTACTCGTATATACATTCGAAAGGCTGAAATGGCCGACGATTTGTAGTAAAACTACAGGACGCCGAAGCAACCTTCGGCCATCCAAGAATTTATGTCGTCTGCCCACAAGGCCAGTCGCAAACTTCAGGCAACCGATTCTGGTAGCCTTTCCGCCCTGGAGCAAGCCATGCAAGACCTCGATCCCGTCGAAACCCAGGAATGGCTGGACGCCCTGGAATCGGTTCTCGACAAAGAAGGCGAAGACCGTGCTCATTACCTGATGACCCGTATGGGCGAACTCGCGACCCGCAGCGGCTCGCAGTTGCCTTACGCCATCACTACGCCATACCGCAACACCATCCCCGTTACCCACGAAGCACGCATGCCTGGCGACCTGTTCATGGAACGCCGCATTCGCTCGCTGGTACGTTGGAACGCCATGGCGATGGTAATGCGCACGAACTTGAAAGATTCGGACCTGGGCGGTCACATCTCCAGCTTCGCTTCCAGCGCAACCCTGTATGACATCGGCTTCAACTACTTCTTCCAGGCCCCGACCGACGAACACGGCGGCGACCTGATCTACTTCCAGGGCCACACCTCGCCAGGCGTCTACGCCCGTGCGTTCATGGAAGGTCGCATCAGCGAAGAACAAATGAACAACTTCCGCCAGGAAGTCGACGGTCAGGGCCTGTCGTCCTACCCGCACCCTTGGCTGATGCCTGATTTCTGGCAGTTCCCGACGGTATCCATGGGCCTGGGCCCGATCCAGGCGATCTACCAGGCACGCTTCATGAAGTACCTGGAAGCCCGTGGCTTCATCCCCGAAGGCAAGCAGAAAGTCTGGTGCTTCCTGGGCGACGGCGAGTGCGACGAGCCGGAATCCCTGGGCGCCATCTCCCTGGCCGGCCGCGAGAAGCTGGACAACCTGATCTTCGTCATCAACTGCAACCTGCAGCGCCTCGACGGCCCGGTTCGCGGCAACGGCAAGATCATCCAGGAACTCGAAGGCGTGTTCCGCGGCGCTCACTGGAACGTGACCAAAGTCATCTGGGGCCGTTTCTGGGACCCACTGCTGGCCAAGGACGTCGACGGTATCCTGCAACGTCGCATGGACGAAGTCATCGACGGCGAGTACCAGAACTACAAGGCCAAAGACGGCGCGTTCGTTCGCGAGCACTTCTTCAACACGCCTGAACTCAAGGCGATGGTTGCCGACCTGTCCGACGACGAGATCTGGAAACTCAACCGTGGCGGCCACGACCCGTACAAGGTCTACGCGGCGTACCACGAAGCGGTCAACCACAAGGAACAACCGACCGTCATCCTGGCCAAGACCATCAAGGGTTATGGCACCGGTGCCGGCGAAGCGAAGAACACCGCGCACAACACCAAGAAAGTCGACGTCGACAGCCTGAAGCTGTTCCGCGACCGCTTCGACATCCCGGTCAAGGACGAAGAGCTGGAGAACCTGCCGTTCTTCAAGCCGGAGCCGAACAGCGCCGAAGCCCGTTACCTCAGCGAGCGTCGTAGCGCCCTGGGCGGTTTCGTGCCGCAACGCCGCGCCAAGAGCATGAGCATCCCGACGCCGCCACTCGATACCCTCAAGGCTATCCTGGACGGCTCGGGCGACCGTGAAATCTCCACCACCATGGCCTTCGTGCGCATCCTTGCGCAACTGGTCAAGGACAAGGAAATCGGTTCGCGCATCGTCCCGATCATCCCGGACGAAGCCCGTACCTTCGGTATGGAAGGCATGTTCCGCCAGTTGGGCATCTACTCCTCCGTCGGCCAGCTCTACGAGCCAGTCGATAAAGACCAGGTGATGTTCTACAAGGAAGACAAGAAGGGCCAGATCCTCGAAGAAGGCATCAACGAAGCGGGCGCCATGAGCTCCTTCATCGCTGCCGGTACTTCGTACTCCAGCCACAACCAGCCGATGCTGCCGTTCTACATCTTCTACTCGATGTTCGGCTTCCAACGTATTGGCGACCTGGCCTGGGCAGCCGGCGACAGCCGTACCCGTGGTTTCCTGATCGGCGGCACCGCCGGCCGCACCACGCTGAACGGCGAAGGCCTGCAACACGAAGACGGTCACAGCCACATCCTGGCTGCCACCATCCCGAACTGCCGCACCTTTGATCCAACCTACGGCTACGAGCTGGCGGTGATCATCCAGGACGGCATGAAGAAGATGACCGAAGAGCAGCAGGACGTTTTCTACTACATCACCGTGATGAACGAGTCCTACCAGCAGCCAGCCATGCCGGCCGGTGTGGAAGAAGGCATCATCAAGGGCATGTACCTGCTCGAGGAAGACACCAAGGAAGCGGCTCACCACGTACAACTGATGGGCTCCGGCACCATCCTGCGCGAAGTGCGTGAAGCGGCGAAGATCCTGCGTGACGAATTCAACGTCGGCGCCGACGTGTGGAGCGTGACCAGCTTCAACGAACTGCGTCGCGACGGCCTGGCCGTAGAGCGCAGCAACCGCCTGCACCCTGGCCAGAAACCAGCCAAGAGCTACGTCGAAGAATGCCTGGCCGGCCGTAAGGGTCCGGTCATCGCCTCTACCGACTACATGAAACTGTTTGCTGAACAAATTCGCCAGTGGGTCCCGTCCAAGGAATTCAAAGTCCTGGGCACCGACGGTTTCGGTCGCAGTGACAGCCGCAAGAAGCTGCGTCACTTCTTCGAAGTCGACCGTCACTTCGTGGTGTTGGCAGCCCTGGAAGCCTTGGCTGACCGTGGTGAGATCGAACCCAAGGTGGTGGCTGACGCCATCGTCAAGTTCGGGATCAACCCGGAAAAACGCAACCCACTGGACTGCTGAGGAGACTTTTTGTGAGCGAACTCATTCGCGTACCTGACATCGGCAGCGGTGAAGGTGAAGTAATCGAGCTGTTTGTGAAGGTCGGCGACACCGTCGAAGCCGACCAGAGCATCCTGACCCTGGAATCGGACAAGGCGAGCATGGAAATCCCTGCTCCCAAGGCCGGCGTGGTCAAGAGCCTGAAAGTGAAGCTGGGCGACCGCCTGAAAGAAGGCGACGAACTGCTGGAGCTGGAAATCGAAGGTGCTGCCGATGCAGCGCCTACTGCTGCCGCTCCGGCCGCCGCTGCATCTGCACCTGCTGCTGAAAAGCCTGTCGCTGCCGCCGAGGCCCCAGCGGCCCCGGCTGCCGCACCTGCCGCCGCCACCGTCCAGGACATTCACGTCCCGGACATCGGCTCGTCGGGCAAGGCCAAGATCATCGAGTTGCTGGTCAAGGTCGGCGACACCGTCGAAGCCGACCAGTCGCTGATCACCCTGGAGTCCGACAAGGCTTCCATGGAAATCCCATCGCCGGCTGCCGGCGTGGTGGAAAGCATTGCGGTCAAGCTGGAAGACGAAGTCGGTACCGGTGACTTCATCCTCAAGCTGAAAGTACAAGGCGCTGCGCCTGCGGCCGCT
>NZ_CVTX01000035.1:0-3112 GCF_900005715.1 Pseudomonas sp. 34 E 7 | reverse complement strand
GCGCTGCAAGCGCAAGTCGCCCAGGCCGCCGAATCCGTCAAGGGCGGCGGCACCCTGGCCAGTGCCTTCGGCGCGCAGCCGCTGCTGCCCGACCTGGCGCTGCAAATGATTGAAGTCGGCGAACAGGCCGGCGAACTCGACAGCATGCTGCTCAAGGTCGCCGATGTGTTCGACGTTGAAGCCAAGCGCGGCATCGACCGCCTGCTCGCCGCGCTGGTGCCGTCGCTGACCGTGGTCATGGCGGTGCTGGTGGCAGTGATCATGCTCGCGATCATGCTGCCGCTGATGAGCCTGACCAGCAATATATGAACCCTCAAGGACCCTTACCCATGCGCCAAAACCGATTCAAGCCCGCCCGCCGCCAGGGCGGTTTTACCCTGCTGGAAATGCTCGCCGTGATCGTGCTGCTGGGCATCGTCGCGACCATCGTTGTGCGCCAGGTTGGCGGTAACGTGGACAAGGGCAAGTACGGCGCCGGCAAGGCGCAACTGGCCAGCCTGAGCATGAAAATCGAAAGCTACGGCCTGGACGTCGGCTCGCCGCCCAAGTCCCTGCAGCAACTGGTCGACAAGCCGGGTAACAGCGCCGGCTGGGCCGGCCCGTATGCCAAGCCGTCGGACCTCAAGGACCCGTTCGGCCATGCCTTCGGCTATCGCTTCCCCGGTGAGCACGGCGCGTTCGACCTGATTTTCTACGGTCAGGACGGCCAGCCCGGCGGCGAAGGCTACAGCGCCGACCTGGGCAACTGGGAATAACGGCTGAACATGGCCAACGCCCAACGTGGTTTTACCTTGCTGGAGATGCTGGTGGTGATCGTCTTGATCAGCATCGCGGCCGGCTTGGTGGGTTTTGGCCTGCAACAAGGCCTGCGCGCCGCCAAGGAGCGCCAGGCGGTCGGGCAGATGGTCGAGGCGTTGCGCAGCACGCGGGCGCGGGCGATTGTCAGCGGCACCCCGCAAAGCACGTCGTTCGACTTGCGCAGCCTCAGCTTCCAGGCCCCGGGCCGCCCGAAAAAACACTGGCCGGCCGACCTGCAAGTCACCTTGCACACCGCCGAACATGCAGGCTCGGCGGTGGAGTTCTACCCCGATGGCAGTTCCACCGGCGGCAACCTGTTGTTGGCCAATGGCAGCCGGCGCTGGCGCATCGATATTGGCTGGCTGACCGGCAGCGTGCAGTCCAGGGCGCTGCCATGAAGCGGCAAGCCGGGTTCACCCTGCTGGAAATGCTCGCCGCGCTGACGCTCATGGCGATCTGCAGCACGGTGCTGCTGGTCGCCTTCGGCCAGAGTGCGCGCTCGTTGTTGCACGTCGCCCACAGCGATCGCCTGAGCCATGCTGCCGTCAGCGTGATGGACCAGGAAGCAGCAGGTCCCCTGGCCAATGGCGTGCGCCAAGGCGATCTGGACGGCATCGCCTGGCAACTGCGCATCGCCCAACAGCCCACGCGGATCGGCCAGCCGCAGTTGTTTCGCCTCGACCTGACGGTCAGCGAGGGGCCGCGCCACGCCAGTTTCAGCACCTTGAAACTGCGTGCGGCAGGGGCCGGTTTGTGACGCGCCGTCAGCAGGGCTTCACCCTGCTCGAAATCATGATCGTGCTGAGCCTGCTCGGCGTGTTACTGACTCTGGTCGGTGGCGCGCTGCTGGGGGCCAATCGCGCGGTGCTCAAGGCGCAGCGCTACACGGTCGGCCTGGATGAAATGCGGGCTGCGCAGCAGTTTTTGCGCACGGCGATCAGCGAGGCGCTGCCCCTGGACGTGACCGAGGACGACAGCCAGACCGACGGGTTTTTCGCCGGCAGCCCACAGCGCATGCAGTTTGTCGCGACCCTGCCGGGCGTGCTCGGTGGCGGGATTCAGCGCTTCACCCTGCAGTTGACCGGCGCCGAGGCGCAGCGCGATTTGCAGGTGGCGTTCGCGCGGTTTGAGCCTCAAGCGCAGGTCAGCGTGCCGGCGTCGCGCAGTGAGCCACAGGTGTTATTGAAAGGGGTCGAAGATCTGCAGTTCAGCTATCGCGGCGTGTCGCCCAAGGGCAACGCCACCGGCTGGATCAGCGAGTGGCCGTGGACCCGGCGTTTGCCCTCGGCGGTGCGGATTGCGGCGCGCGTCAATGGGCCGGTGCCCTGGGTCACCCAGGTGATCGCGCTGCGCTTGAACCTGTCGAGTGGGGGCCCCGAATGATCCGGCATCAGCGCGGTGTCGCGCTGCTGCTGGTGCTGTGGGTGCTGGCGTTGCTCAGCCTGCTGCTCGGCGGCCTGGCCGGCTGGGTGCAACTGGAAATCCGCCAGGCGGCGTGGCACCGCCAGCACACCCAGGCGGTGTTGGCCGCCGAGGCGGGCGTGGCGCTGGCGCTGCAGGGCCTGGCCGACCCGTTGCAGCGCAAACAGTGGATCGCCGATGGGCGTGAAATCCCGTTGGTGTTCGATGATGCACAGTTGCACGTCAGCCTGCGCAGCGAGCGCGGCAAGTTGTACTTGAACAGCGCCGAGGTCGGCGATTTCGCGCGGCTGGCCCTGGCCTGCGGTGCGACCCAGGCCCAGGCCGGCCAACTCGCCAAGGACCTCGAGGTACGACGCCACCAGGGCCTGGCGCCGTTCAGGGTCATAGAAGAAGTGCGGCAATTGCCGGGCATGACCCAGGCGCTGTACAGCGCGCTGGTTCCCGAGATCAGCCTGTGGAGTGGCCTGGACCGGCCCGATCCGGCCTTCGCCAGCACGCTGATGCGCCGCGCCTTGAACCTGCCGCACCTGAGTGCGGTGGGCGCCGACCCCGGTGAGGTGCTGGTGATCGACAGCCGCGCGCAACGCCCCGGCGGCTACCACGCCCAGTTGCAAGCCACCGTGTTATTGAGCCCCGCGCAAGGCAGCGCACAACCTTATCGAGTCTTACGTTGGCAAGAATGAACGAACCCTTATCCGCACGGCTGCACCTGCTGACGGAGCCCATCACCCAGCGCTGGCGCGGCAGCCTGTTGCAAATGGGCTGGCGGCTGTGGCTCAAGGAGCTGCGTGGCTGCCTGCCGGCCTGGCTGTCGCTGCAGGACATCCCCGAGCATGTGTACCCATGGCCGCTGACCGCGCCCGTGTCGCCCGTGGCCGGCGAGGCGCGCCAG
>NZ_CVTX01000073.1:0-28064 GCF_900005715.1 Pseudomonas sp. 34 E 7 | reverse complement strand
CCATGCAACTGGCGCCCCAGGCGTGGCCGCACTGGCTCAAGCAAGAGCCGCCGAGCCCCTGCGCGCAGTACTGCCGGCCACGACGCGGCAGCTCGCCGGCCATCTGGAGTTACTGGCAGTGGGAGCCGGGGGTATGGGTCAACCAATGGCGCGAGGTGTGCGTGGACGAGAAGTTGTTGCCGTATTTTTCAACGCTGCCGGCCAACGTCTACAAGGTCGAGGCGGACAAGCAGATGATCGCCTTGTACTGGGGCGAGAAGGGCGATGCGAGTGTGTTGAAGGATATTGATGCGCTGCTCAAAGCCCTGGCCTGACATAACCCACTCATTGTAGGAGCGAGCTTCCTCGCGAAAAACCCGAGAGCGACGCGTTAAACCTGAGTCCGCTGCGTTATGGTTGGCGATTTTCGTGAGCAAGCTCGCTCCTACAGAAAACCGGAAGGCCGGGCAATAAAAAGCCCGACTCATCATCGGGCTGGAGTTGGCCAGGCAGGCCGGTAAATCCTCAAGTTGCGGTTAGCCTAGCCGTCTATCCCTTTCTGTACAGGCTTTTCCCCTACCTTTCCTATTATTGATCCTGTGAATAGTTAAATATTGACGGGTTGCTATCCTGCGCTTCGGGTTCTGAACTGACTGGAAAGTCGCGTTTTTCCTAGTCTTTGGAGCGATTGACAATTGCCCGGAATTGGATGAAGGTGGCGTACCCAAATCAAACGGGCGTATGAATTGAGCGTTTGTCCTACAGACAGCTCTGACATAACCCCGACTATCGCACTGGCGGGTGTGCCTGGCGGATTGGCGTGAGCATTGATGCAGGTGTCAATGTCCAACCAGAGGCCAGCGTCCGGTGTGTACTGTTCAGCTTCCATATCGTGGAGATCAGTTGATGATTTACGAAGGTAAAGCCATCACGGTTAAGGCTCTTGAAAGTGGCATCGTCGAATTGAAATTCGACCTCAAGGGTGAGTCCGTCAACAAGTTCAACCGTCTAACCCTGAACGAATTGCGTCAGGCCGTAGACACCATCAAAGCAGATGCTTCGGTCAAGGGCGTGATCGTCTCCAGCGGCAAGGACGTGTTTATCGTCGGCGCTGACATCACCGAATTCGTCGACAACTTCAAGCTGCCCGATGCCGAGCTGGTGGCTGGCAACCTTGAAGCCAACAAGATTTTCAGCGATTTCGAAGACCTCAACGTACCCACCGTGGCTGCGATCAACGGTATCGCCTTGGGCGGCGGCCTGGAAATGTGCCTGGCGGCGGACTTCCGCGTCATGTCGGCCACTGCCAAAATCGGCCTGCCTGAAGTCAAGTTGGGTATCTACCCGGGCTTTGGCGGTACCGTGCGCCTGCCGCGCATCATCGGTGCCGACAACGCCATCGAATGGATTGCCGCCGGCAAGGAAAACCGTGCTGAAGACGCGCTGAAAGTCGGTGCTGTCGATGCTGTGGTTGCCCCGGACAAACTGGCCGAAGCTGCGCTGAACCTGATCAAGGGCGCCATCAGCGGCGAATTTGACTACAAGGCCAAGCGTCAGCCGAAGCTGGAAAAACTCAAGCTCAACGCCATCGAACAAATGATGTCGTTCGAAACCGCCAAGGGTTTCGTGGCTGGCCAGGCCGGCCCGAACTACCCGGCGCCGGTTGAAGCGATCAAGACCATCCAGAAAGCCGCGAACTTCGGTCGCGACAAGGCGCTGGAAATCGAAGCTGCCGGTTTCGTCAAACTCGCCAAGACCTCTGCTGCGCAGAGCTTGATCGGCCTGTTCCTGAACGATCAGGAACTGAAGAAAAAGGCCAAGGCCTACGACGAAATCGCCCGCGACGTGAAACAGGCCGCCGTACTCGGCGCCGGTATCATGGGCGGCGGTATCGCCTATCAATCGGCGTCCAAAGGCACGCCGATCCTGATGAAAGACATCAACGAGCACGGTATCGAGCAGGGCCTGGCGGAAGCCGCCAAGCTGCTGGTAGGCCGCGTTGATAAAGGTCGCATGACTGCTGCGAAAATGGCTGAAGTGCTTAACGGCATTCGTCCTACGCTGTCCTACGGCGATTTCGGCCACGTCGACCTGGTGGTCGAAGCGGTTGTCGAGAATCCGAAGGTCAAGCAGGCGGTATTGGCTGAAGTCGAGGCCCAGGTCAAAGACGACACCATCCTGGCCTCCAACACCTCGACCATTTCCATCTCGCTGCTGGCTCAGGCCCTCAAGCGCCCGGAAAACTTCGTCGGCATGCACTTCTTCAACCCGGTGCACATGATGCCGCTGGTGGAAGTGATCCGTGGCGAGAAGTCCAGTGAACAGGCGGTGGCCACCACCGTTGCCTACGCCAAGAAAATGGGCAAGAACCCGATCGTGGTCAACGACTGCCCGGGCTTTTTGGTCAACCGTGTGCTGTTCCCGTACTTCGGCGGTTTCGCCAAGCTGGTCAGCGCCGGTGTGGACTTCGTGCGCATCGACAAGGTCATGGAGAAATTCGGCTGGCCCATGGGCCCGGCGTACCTGATGGACGTGGTCGGCATCGACACCGGCCACCATGGTCGCGACGTCATGGCTGAAGGTTTCCCGGACCGCATGAAAGACGACCGTCGTTCGGCGATCGACGCGCTGTACGAGGCCAAGCGCCTGGGTCAGAAGAACGGCAAGGGTTTCTACGCCTACGAGGCCGACAAGAAGGGCAAGCAGAAGAAAGTGGCCGACCCGTCGGTGCACGAAGTGCTGGCCCCGGTCATCTACGAACAGCGTGAGGTGTCGGACGAAGACATCATCAACTGGATGATGATCGCCCTGTGCCTGGAAACCGTACGTTGCCTGGAAGACGGCATCGTCGAGACCGCCGCCGAGGCCGATATGGGCCTGGTGTACGGTATTGGTTTCCCTCCATTCCGTGGTGGTGCGCTGCGTTACATCGACTCGATCGGTGTGGCCGAGTTCGTTGCCCTGGCTGACAAATACGCTGATTTGGGCCCGCTGTACCACCCGACCGCGAAGCTGCGTGAGATGGCCAAGAACGGCCAGAGCTTCTTCGGTTAAGCGCCCAATCGACTAGAGCGAGAATATTTATGAGCTTGAATCCAAGAGACGTCGTGATTGTCGACTTCGGTCGCACGCCGATGGGCCGCTCCAAGGGCGGCATGCACCGCAACACCCGCGCCGAAGACATGTCGGCGCACCTGATCAGCAAGCTGCTGGAACGCAACGTCAAGGTTGACCCGAACGAGGTCGAAGACGTGATCTGGGGCTGCGTCAACCAGACCCTGGAGCAGGGCTGGAACATCGCGCGCATGGCGTCGTTGATGACCCAGATCCCGCACACCGCGGCCGGCCAGACCGTGAGCCGCCTGTGCGGTTCGTCGATGAGCGCGCTGCACACCGCTGCGCAAGCGATCATGACCGGCAACGGCGATGTGTTCGTGGTCGGCGGCGTGGAGCACATGGGCCACGTCAGCATGATGCACGGCGTCGACCCTAACCCGCACATGTCGCTGTACGCGGCAAAAGCCTCGGGCATGATGGGCCTTACCGCGGAAATGCTCGGCAAAATGCACGGCATCACCCGTGAAGCCCAGGACGCGTTCGGCCTGCGTTCCCACCAACTCGCCCACAAGGCGACCGTGGAAGGCAAGTTCAAGGATGAAATCATCCCGATGAACGGCTATGACGAGAACGGTTTCCTGAAACTGTTCGACTACGACGAGACCATCCGTCCGGACACCACCCTGGAAAGCCTGGCGGCGCTCAAGCCGGCTTTCAACCCCAAGGGCGGCACCGTGACAGCCGGTACGTCGTCGCAGATCACCGATGGCGCTTCGTGCATGATCGTGATGTCGGCGCAGCGTGCCCAGGACCTGGGCATCCAGCCGCTGGCGGTGATTCGCTCGATGGCCGTAGCGGGTGTGGACCCGGCGATCATGGGCTATGGTCCAGTACCGGCCACGCAAAAAGCCTTGAAGCGCGCAGGCCTGACCATCTCCGATATCGACTTCTTCGAGCTCAACGAAGCCTTCGCTGCACAGGCCCTGCCAGTGCTGAAAGATCTGAAAGTACTCGACAAGATGAATGAGAAGGTTAACCTGCACGGCGGCGCGATTGCCCTGGGCCACCCATTCGGTTGCTCCGGTGCCCGCATCTCCGGCACATTGCTTAACGTGATGAAGCAAAATGGCGGCAACCTTGGGGTTGCAACCATGTGCATTGGTCTCGGCCAAGGCATTTCCACCGTCTTCGAACGCGTTTAATCGTTCGCTTGACGGAAGCCGGGGCCCAGTGCCCCGGTTTTTGTTTTTTGGAATTTTTAATATTTTTTTCAACAAATTTTGTACGAGGGCCAGAGCATGAAAGTCGAACCGGGGCTCTACCAACATTACAAGGGGCCGCAGTACCGCGTTTTCAGCGTGGCACGGCACTCCGAAACCGAAGAAGAAGTGGTGTTTTACCAAGCACTGTATGGCGAATACGGCTTTTGGGTGCGTCCCTTGAGTATGTTCCTGGAGACCGTCGAAGTTGACGGCGAGCAGGTCCCGCGCTTTGCTTTGGTCCAGGCCGAACCCAGTCTTTTTTCAGGGCAATAACGGCAGGTCGCGCAGAATGCTGCGCTTGACCTCATCTTGTTGCCACTATATATAGCGTTGCCGCGACAGGCGCCAACTGCCTTTCACTTCTCGAATTCAGGAATTTTCCGATCCATGGGCAAATCGCTGGTCATTGTGGAATCCCCGGCTAAGGCCAAGACCATCAACAAGTACTTGGGCAACGAGTACGTGGTGAAGTCGAGTATCGGCCATATCCGAGACCTGCCCACCAGCGGTTCGGCTAGCGCCAGCAAGGAGCCTGCCGCCAAGCGCGGCAAGGCGGCTGCGGGCGAAGGTCCGGTGCTCACCCCTAAAGAGAAAGCGCGCAAGCAGCTGGTCTCACGCATGGGTGTTGACCCGGACCATGGCTGGAAGGCCAAGTACGAAATCCTTCCGGGCAAGGAAAAGGTCATCGAAGAGCTGCGCCGGCTCGCCAAGGATGCCGACACCATCTATCTCGCAACGGACTTGGACCGCGAAGGGGAGGCTATTGCCTGGCACCTGCGGGAAGCCATTGGCGGCGACGACAGCCGCTACAAGCGCGTGGTGTTCAACGAAATCACCAAGAAAGCCATCCAGGAAGCCTTCTCCAAGCCGGGCGAACTGGACATCGACCGTGTCAACGCCCAACAGGCCCGGCGTTTTCTCGACCGCGTGGTGGGCTACATGGTCTCGCCGCTGCTGTGGGCGAAAATCGCCCGTGGCCTGTCGGCCGGCCGTGTGCAGTCGGTTGCGGTCAAGCTGGTGGTGGAGCGTGAGCGCGAAATTCGTGCGTTCAACCCCGAAGAATACTGGGAAGTCCACGCTGACCTCGGCACCGCCAAGGGCAACAACGTGCGCTTTGAAGTGGCCCGCGAGAACGGCGAGGCGTTCAAGCCGCTGAACGAAGCCCAGGCCATGGCTGCACTGGAGAAGCTCAAGGCCTCCAGCTACAGCATCGTCAAGCGTGAAGACAAACCGACCAGCAGCAAGCCGTCGGCGCCGTTCATCACCTCCACTCTGCAACAGGCCGCGAGCAACCGCCTGGGCTTTGGTGTGAAGAAGACCATGATGATGGCCCAGCGTCTGTACGAAGCGGGCTACATCACGTACATGCGTACCGACTCGACCAACCTGTCGCAAGACGCGGTGGCGATGGCGCGTACTTATATCGAAAGCGAATTCGGCAAGAAGTACCTGCCGGAAAAGCCCAACGTCTACAGCAGCAAGGAAGGCGCCCAGGAGGCTCACGAAGCGATTCGTCCTTCCGACGCCAACACCGAGCCGAGCAAGCTCAGCGGCATGGAGCGCGACGCTGAACGCCTCTACGAGCTGATCTGGCGCCAGTTCCTGGCCTGCCAGATGCTGCCGGCGCAATACTTGTCCACCACGGTCAGCGTGGGGGCGGGCGACTTTGAGCTGCGTGCCAAGGGCCGCATCCTCAAGTTCGACGGTTATACCCGCGTAATGCCGCAAATCGCCAAGCCAGGCGACGACGATGTACTGCCGGATATGGCGCAGGGCGATACGTTGAAGCTGATCAAGCTTGATCCGTCGCAGCACTTCACCAAGCCGCCGGCGCGCTATTCGGAAGCCAGCCTGGTCAAGGAGATGGAGAAACGCGGTATCGGTCGTCCTTCGACCTATGCGGCGATCATCTCCACGATTCAGGACCGTGGCTACGTGGCGCTGCACAACCGCCGCTTCTATTCGGAAAAGATGGGCGATATCGTCACCGAGCGTCTGTCCGAGAGCTTCTCCAACCTGATGGACTACGGCTTCACCGCCGGCATGGAAGAGAACCTCGACGACGTGGCCCAGGGCGAACGCGACTGGAAAAACGTGCTGGACGAGTTCTACGGCGACTTCAAGAAGAAACTCGAGGTGGCCGAGAGCCCCGACAGTGGCATGCGCGCCAACCAGCCGGTCATGACCGACATTCCTTGCCTCACCTGCGGTCGGCCGATGCAGATCCGTACGGCATCCACCGGCGTGTTCCTGGGGTGCTCGGGCTACAGCCTGCCGCCGAAAGAGCGCTGCAAGGCTACCGTCAACCTGGTGCCGGGCGATGAAATCGCCGCGGACGACGAGGGCGAATCCGAGTCGCTGGTACTGCGTGGCAAGCACCGTTGCCCGATCTGCAGCACGGCGATGGATGCCTATCTGCTGGATGAAAAGCACAAGCTGCACATCTGCGGTAACAACCCGGATTGCAACGGCTACGAGATCGAAGAGGGCACCTACCGCATCAAGGGCTACGAAGGTCCGAGCCTGGAGTGCGACAAGTGCGGCAGCGAGATGCAGCTCAAGACCGGGCGTTTCGGCAAGTTCTTCGGTTGCACCAACCCGACCTGCAAGAACACCCGCAAACTGCTGAAAAGCGGTGATGCGGCGCCGCCGAAGATGGACCCGGTGAAGATGCCCGAGCTCAAGTGCGAGAAGGTCAACGACACCTATATCCTGCGCGACGGTGCTTCGGGCCTGTTCCTGGCCGCCAGCCAGTTCCCGAAAAACCGCGAGACCCGTGCACCGCTGGTGCTGGAGATCGTGCCGCACAAGGACGAGATCGATCCCAAGTACCACTTCCTGTGTGAAGCGCCGAAGAAGGACCCGGATGGTCGCCCAGCCGTGATCCGCTATAGCCGCAAGACCAAGGAGCAGTACGTGCAGACCGAAGTCGACGGCAAGCCTACCGGATGGAAAGCGTTCTACGACGGTGGCAAGTGGAAGGTCGAGGACAAGCGCCAGGGCGCTTGATTGAGTGATCCTGGAAATACAAAGGCCGCCTTTATAGGCGGCCTTTTCTTGGTGTGTAGGAGCGAGCTTGCTCGCGAAGGTCGTTAACGATGACGCGAGAAATCTGATACACAGTGGTTCTCTAAAGTTTTTCGCGAGCAAGCTCGCTCCTACAAGCCAGCATCAGGCCTAATTCGTTGTGGAGATTGCCGTCATGGCCAACGAACTCTATACCCGTACCAATCAGAAAATTTACTTTGCGGGTTTGTCCCTGGAAGCCCTTGGCCGTGCCGAGGTGGGGAAGGAGATGAATGCCATTGCGCTGGTCCAGGCGGGGCGTGAAGCCGCTTTGTTTCACCTGTACGGCGCCTTGCTGGGTCTATGCCATGAAATCGCCGGGTTCTACCGTCTGCCCCAGGCAGGTTCGCCCCGTGCTGAAATGATCATGACCCGCGAAGTGTTGGAAACCATGGCTATTCCGGAATTGGCCGAGTTGGTGGAAATGGCCCAGAGTCCGGACAGTTGGCTAGCACGCCTGCTCAAGGCGCATGCCGACATGTTCCAGCCGCCCCGCGTCCCCCATGTACCCAAGGGTGATGTGACGCAGCCATTGATCGTGGCGGTTGCATTGGAGGCAGATGAACCCAAGCCCTTGAGCCGCGAAGAGCTGGAAAGCTGGCGCCAGGAGCTTAAAAAGCTGGCATTGCGCTTTCGCGAAGGCCTGGCCGAGTGCTGAGCGGGCAAGCCTGCACGCGACAACACTGATATAATCCCACGCTTTCGTGGAGAACAGACTTTTATGCCAACGTCCTTTCTGGAAATTGTTGAACTGCCTGACGGCCGAATCGAGCTGCGCCGGGCTGAGGACGAAGGTTCTCTGGTTACCCTGGACTTCTCCGAAGACGCAAAAGCGTTCCTGCAAGGCCAGCATGTGGAAGTGGCTAAAGCCATGTTGAGCGTTGGGGTGCAAATGGCGGGTCGCCTGGCTGAAGGCGAGCCGGAAAAGGACGATGGTCCAAGGGTTCTTCACTGAGCCCGTTGTAACCCGCTCATCCCTTATCCCAGTCGAATATTCAAACTCTGCGCATCACCTGTGTGTGCGGCACCGATCAACTGCTGCTTGGCCGTTGCGTTCAACGGGTTCAACCAGCTCACGACGGTATGGCTACGGCCCAGGCGCAAGGCTTCACACGTCAATTGTTGAGCGCTTTGTGCGCCCCGCGGCTGCAGCAACAGAATCCTTTCGCGGTTGAGGCCGGCATCCCGTAGCCAGGCCTGGGTCAGGCTGGCGGGCGGGGCGATCAGGGTCAACCAGCGCGCGTCCTGCTCCTCACTGAGTTCGCGAAGGATTGGCGCCAGCAGGCTCAAGCAGCTCCCGGCAGCACCACGCAACGACAATTCACTGAATACCTCGGGTTCGCAGCTCCAGGGCGCTTCGACCGTTTCCTTGAGGATGGGCGCAAGCGGTTGAGCCATGAAGGCCTCGAACAGCGACAGTTGTGTGTGTTGTGGGGTGTGCACGAGCTGCATGATGTCTCCTTTAGCGGCGAATGACGCCGACACTCAAGCCTTCGATCACCAGGTCCTGGTCTTTGAGGTTCACTTCAATGGGCGCGAACTCCGGGTTCTCGGCCATAAGCCAGACCTTGCTGCCTTCACGCTTGAAGCGTTTGACGGTGACTTCATCGCCGATCCGGGCCACGACGATCTGGCCATTGCGGGCCTCACGGGTGGTGTGAACGGCCAGCAGGTCGCCGTCGAAAATACCCACGTCCTTCATGCTCATGCCATGCACACGTAGCAGGTAGTCGGCGCGAGGATGGAAGAAGGTCGGGTTGATGTTGCAGGATTCCTCGACGTGCTGCTGCGCCAGGATCGGCGCACCGGCGGCCACCCGACCAATGATCGGCAGTGTCGATTCGTCGGCCTTGGCTTCGAAACCCGGGATGCGAATACCGCGTGAAGCCCCCGGGGTCATCTCGATCGCACCTTTGCGAGCGAGGGCCTTGAGGTGTTCTTCAGCGGCGTTGGGAGACTTGAAACCCAGTTCCAGCGCAATTTCGGCGCGTGTCGGTGGATAACCGTTGTCATCAAGGCAGCGCTTGATAAAAGCCAGAATCTCAGCTTGGCGTGGCGTCAGTTTTAGCATGTTGATCGCTCTGTCTTTTTATACAGTGACTGGGATTATATACAGTGAATCGCGCTTGGCAATCATCCTTTTTTGCGGCTCCGCTGGACGGTCATTCATCAGCTGCGCCGGGAGGCGAAGACAGCGCTGCCTACAGACGGTGGGGGATGTGATTAAATAGCGACGAAACAGGTGACTGCCCGGCCGGAAAATGGGCGCGCAGGCTTGACAAGACATACCCTGAAACGTATGTTTCAAACAAGTGTTTGTCAGGCGGAGTAGCCATGGCCCAGTCGGAAACCGTTGAACGCATTCTCGATGCTGCCGAGCAGTTGTTCGCGGAAAAAGGATTTGCTGAAACTTCATTGCGGCTGATCACCAGCAAGGCTGGGGTCAATCTTGCCGCCGTGAATTATCATTTCGGCTCAAAAAAGGCCCTGATCCAGGCGGTGTTCTCGCGCTTTCTGGGGCCGTTCTGCGCCAGTCTCGACCGTGAGCTCGAACGTCGCCAGGCCAAAGCCGACAACAAGCCCAGCCTGGAAGAACTGCTGGAAATCCTCGTTGAGCAAGCGCTGGTGGTTCAGCCACGCAGCGGCAACGACCTGTCGATCTTCATGCGTCTGCTGGGCCTGGCGTTCAGCCAGAGCCAGGGCCACTTGCGACGTTACCTGGAAGACATGTACGGCAAGGTGTTCCGTCGCTATATGTTGCTGGTCAACGAAGCGGCCCCGCGCATCCCGCCCATCGAACTGTTCTGGCGCGTGCACTTCATGCTCGGCGCCGCCGCCTTCAGCATGTCCGGGATCAAGGCATTGCGCGCGATTGCCGAGACCGATTTCGGCGTCAATACCTCCATCGAGCAGGTGATGCGCCTGATGGTGCCATTCCTCGCCGCAGGCATGCGCGCCGAAACCGGCGTGACCGATCAGGCCATGGCCGTGGCCCAATTGCGCCCGCGCAGCAAATCCACGCCGGCCCTCGCCAAGGTTTGACCGCTGCGGGTGTGCGTGGCCGCTTGCATCCGCTAAGCTAGCCGCCATGCCGATTTCAGCTCTTTACGCGCAACCCGTTGTGCTTACCGTATCTGGTAGGAATGACGGCTTGTGCGCGTTATTTAAGGAAGGTTTATGACTGCTGCCCTGCAAGGTTCTTTGATGGTCGACGTTGCCGGTACCTGGCTGACGGCCGAGGATCGCCATCTGTTGCGCCAACCTGAAGTGGGCGGCTTGATCATTTTTGCGCGCAACATCGAGCACCCGCGCCAGGTCCGCGAGTTGAGTGCGGCGATCCGTGCGGTGCGCCCGGACCTGCTGCTGGCGGTCGACCAGGAAGGCGGACGCGTGCAGCGCCTGCGCCAGGGCTTCGTGCGCCTGCCGGCCATGCGCGCGCTGGCGGATAACCCCAACGCCGAGCATCTGGCCGAACAGTGTGGCTGGGTCATGGCCACCGAAGTGCTGGCCGTGGGCCTCGACCTGAGTTTCGCCCCCGTGCTGGACCTTGATTACCAGCGCAGCGCCGTGGTCGGCACCCGCTCGTTCGAAGGCGATCCCGAGCGCGCCGCCGTGCTCGCCGGTGCCTTTATCCGTGGCATGAACAGCGCCGGCATGGCGGCCACCGGCAAGCACTTTCCCGGCCACGGCTGGGCCGAGGCCGATTCCCACGTCGCGATTCCCAATGACGAGCGCAGCCTTGAACAGATTCGCGCCAATGACCTGGTGCCGTTCGCGCGCCTGAGCAAGCAATTGGCCGCCGTGATGCCGGCGCATGTGATCTACCCGCAGGTGGACAGCCGGCCGGCCGGTTTCTCACGCCGCTGGTTGCAGGACATCCTGCGCGGCGAGTTGCAGTTCGACGGGGTGATCTTCAGTGATGACCTGTCCATGGCGGGCGCCCATGTGGTGGGCGATGCGGCGAGTCGAATCGAGGCGGCACTGACGGCGGGTTGTGACATGGGGCTGGTGTGCAATGACCGTGCGGCTGCCGAACTGGCGCTGAGCGCGGCGCAGCGGATGAAGGTCACCCCGTCGGCGCGGATTGCGCGTATGCGGGGTCAGGCGATTGCCTCGACAGACTACAAGCAGGACCCGCGTTGGTTGACAGCGCTTACCGCGTTGCGGGATGCGCAGTTGATCGACTGAAGACGGCGTCGCGCCTATCGGGGGCAAGCCCCCTCCCACACATTGAATTGTTAATACATACAAATGTGGGAGGGGGCTTGCCCCCGATGGCGATCCAACAGTCAGCGTTTTTCCTGCTTATTGGGCAACGGCGCAAACAGCGCCTCGATATCCTCATTACCCAACTGCCAGTCCCCGGTGGTCCGCCCATCCAGCACACCCGCCGCCAGGTCGGACTTCTCCTTCTGCAAGTGCTGGATTTTCTCCTCTACCGTGCCCCGGGCAATCATTTTGTACACGAACACCGGCTTCTCTTGCCCGATGCGATACGCGCGGTCGGTGGCCTGGTTTTCGGTGGCGGGGTTCCACCACGGGTCGTAGTGGATCACGGTGTCGGCTTCGGTCAGGTTCAGGCCGACGCCGCCCGCTTTGAGGCTGATCAGGAAAATCTGCAGCTTGCCGCCCTGGAAGTCCTTCACCGGTGTGCGCCGATCACGGGTCTGGCCGGTCAGCAAGGCGTAGGCGATGTCGCGTTTCTTCAGTTCGACCTCAATCAAGCTCAGCATCGAGGTGAACTGCGAGAACAGCAGAATCCGCCGCCCCTCGGCAAACAACTCCTCGAGCATCTGCATCAGGCTGTCGAGCTTGCCCGAGCTGCTGCCACGGGCGGGCAGGGTGGCTTCGTTGACCAGGCGCAAATCGCAGCACACCTGGCGCAATTTAAGCAGTGCCTCAAGGATGATGATCTGGCTGCGGGCCACGCCCTTGCGGGTAATCTCGTCGCGGACTTTTTTATCCATGGCCAGGCGCATGGTTTCGTACACGTCGCGCTGTGCTTCATTAAGATCGACCCAGTGGATGATCTCGGTCTTGGGCGGCAGTTCCGTCGCCACCTGCTCCTTGGTGCGGCGCAGCAGGAACGGCTTGATCCGACCGTTGAGGTGCTGCAGTCGCACTTCACTGGCGCGTTTTTCAATCGGTACGCGGTAATCGCGGTTGAAGCTTTTCACGTCGCCCAGCCAGCCCGGCAGCAGGAAGTGGAACAGCGACCACAGTTCGCCCAGGTGGTTTTCCAGCGGCGTACCGCTCAGGCACAGGCGCTGCCGTGCATTGAGCTCACGGGCCGCTTGAGCCGCCTTGCTGGTGGGATTCTTGATGTATTGGGCTTCATCGAGAATGAGCACGTGCAAGGGCAGGGCGGCGAGTTGTTCAATGTCCTTGGGCAGGAGGGCGTAAGTGGTGAGCAGCAGGTCGTAGTCCTGCAGGTTGGCGAAATGTTTCTTGCGCCCGGCACCGTACAGCGCTTGTACCCTCAGTTGCGGGGTGAAATGCGCCGCTTCATCGAGCCAGTTGGGGATCAGGCTGGTGGGCATCACCACCATGCACGGCCTGTCCAGGCGCCCGGCGGCTTTCTCCGTAAGAATATGCGCAAGGGTCTGCAAGGTTTTACCCAGGCCCATGTCATCCGCAAGAATTCCACCCACCTCCAATTGGCGCAGCGACTGCATCCAGCTCAGGCCCTCCAACTGGTAAGGGCGCAAGGTTGCGTTCAAGCCTTCCGGCGCCACGCAGGTGAAATCCTTGATGTCGCGCAGACGCTGGGCAAAGTTGCGGATCTTCTCGCCGCCTTCCCATTGCAGAGGCAGGTCTTCCAGCGGGTTCAGGCGGATCGCGTCGGCTTTGGCCAGGCGCAACGTGGTGGTGCCGGCTTCCTGGAGGTAGAACTCGCCGAGGGTCGCCAGCACCGGTTTCAAGCGCCCATAAGGCAGCGCCACCTGCAGCGGACCGTGGCCGTTGGGCAGGCCGGGAATATTCACCAGGATGAGTTCATCATCGCGACGTCGGGCGAGTTTTTCCGGATTGAGAATTTCGGTGTGGGAGCGCATCAAGTTGAGCAGGATCGGCAGCAGGCTCAGCCGTTCGCCGTTGACGATAATTCCCAGCTCCAGGTCGAACCAGTCACGCTCGGGGGCTTCATCGACGCTGGCGTACCAGTCGTCCACGGGGCTCAGGTCGAAACCGAAGTCTTCATCGATCTGCAGCTCCCAGCCCTCGGCCCGCAGCGCGGGGGATGCGTTGAGGGTGAAATTCAACCAAGCGCTGTCATTGACCATCTCGAACAGTTCGCCGGCACTCTCCGGCAGGGCCTTGCTCTGGCGCGTGGCGATCTTGAAGCCGAGCAGGCGCAGTTGCTCGCGATACGGTTGTTCCAGCTCCGGATGGCGCTTGATGCGCAGGCTCTGGGTTTCCTGGCGCACGATGATGTCGGCGTTCTTTTGCCCGCTGACGTAATTGCCCTGGTAGTTGAACGACAGCGCCGCGCGATGCTGGATGTAACGCTGCATCTTGCCATTGCGCGGTTCGAACGCGCTGAACTCCACGCTGGCCAGCCACAGGCGCGGCACGGGGCGCACGTCTTCCATGACCACCTGCGGCAGCACCACGCGATTGTCCAGTACCGCCTGGAGTTTGCCCAGCAGCTCGGCATCCTGGGCCGCCGCCGGGTAGGCCAGGGTTTCCTGGACCTTGAGCAGCACCGCCGCGATGTGTTTGCAATTGGTGTGCACCGGGCAGGTACAGCGGCTGTCCACCAGGATCAGCATGCCCTTGGCCGATTCGCGCAACGAGATGGTTTGCCGGTACACGTTGCCGCCCGAACCCTCGCAACTGGCGGTGATGGTGCTGTCGCCGGACTCGACGATGCGCACCCGATTCTCCAGCGCATAACGGCGCCCGCGCTCCAGGCTTTGCTCCTTGAAGCGATTGGCCCATGACGGGGCCAGGGGTTTGGTCAGCGATGACGTCAGGGGCATGG
The DNA here is from genome assembly GCF_900005715.1 of Pseudomonas sp. 34 E 7. NCBI lineage: Bacteria > Pseudomonadati > Pseudomonadota > Gammaproteobacteria > Pseudomonadales > Pseudomonadaceae > Pseudomonas > Pseudomonas sp. 34 E 7. Next base: position 13,718 of record NZ_CVTX01000073.1, on the reverse strand, counting down.
CGCTGGATCAGTCCTGCAGGTCGGGCGGTGGTGCGCTGGGGGGCTTGGCGGTCAGCGAGGTGATCTTGATCAGCAGCGCCAGGTGGCCGCCATCCAGGTAATTGAGCTGGTTGTTCTTGGTGCGCACCTCTTTCTGGCTCAAGTGTTCGCTGGCGATCACGCTGCCGTTGGCGTCGAACTGGTTGATCCAGAAGTAGGCATCGATGTCGGTGAAACGTCCCAGTTGCAGGTTCAGTACGCCTTGAATCGGGAATTGGCCGAATTGCTCCTGGCCGTCGGTGATGGCGATCCGCACCGGCTGCTCGCCCAGGTTCTGTTCCCAGGCTTTGTGCGCGAGCACGGTGTAGTTGGAATCGGCGCGCAGCTTGTCGACGATGTTACCCAGGCGCGGCGGGCTCATGCGCTCGCCCAGGCGCGGTGCACCGCCATCCCAGTTTTCCGGGGCGGCGCGGCTGTTGATCACCGGCTCCGCATTCTGGCGCACCAGGATCATTTCCACCTGGTAGGGGCTGTCGGCAAAGGCTGAAGGCGCGAGTACCACCAACAACAGGCTCAGAATGCGGAACACGCGCATGGAGGCGTCCTTCAAGCAGATTTCGGAATGAGGCGCTCAAACAGCGCCTCCAGGGTATTGAAGCGTTCTTCGGCGCGTTCCATCGGCACCATGAACTTGAACAGCGTAGCCCCTTCGAACTTGTAGCGGTTGGGCTGGCCCTGGATCAGCTTGATCAGCACCAACGGGTCCACCGGCGTCTGGGCTTCGAATTCGATACGCCCGCCCTGCGGCCCGGCGTCGACCTTCTTGATGCCCAACTGCTCGGCCTGCAACTTGAGCAGGGTCAGGCGCACCAGGTTCTTGGTCGGCTCCGGCAACAGGCCGAAGCGGTCGATCATTTCCACCTGCAGGTCCTTGAGGCCTTCTTCGTCGGTGGCCGAGGCGATGCGCTTGTACAGGATCAGCCGCGCATGCACATCCGGCAGGTAGTCTTCGGGAATCAGTGCCGGCAGGCGCAGGTTGATTTCCGGGCCACCGCCCAGCGGTTGATCGAGGTTCGGTTGCTCGCCCTTGCGAATGGCTTTCACCGCGCGTTCCAGCATCTCCATGTACAGCGTGAAACCCACCGCCTGGATCTGCCCGCTCTGGCCGTCGCCGAGCAGTTCGCCGGCGCCACGGATTTCCAGGTCGTTGGTGGCCAGCACAAAACCGGCGCCCAGGTCCTGGGTGTTGGCGATGGCTTCCAGGCGTTTTTCCGCATCGCTGGTAATTTGCTGGCGCGGCGGCGTCAACAGGTAGGCATAGGCCTGGTGGTGGCTGCGCCCGACGCGGCCGCGCAGTTGGTGCAACTGGGCCAGGCCGAACTTGTCGGCGCGCTCGATGATGATGGTGTTGGCGCTCGGCACGTCGATACCGGTCTCGATAATGGTCGAGGCGATCAGCACGTTGAAGCGCTTGTGGTAGAAGTCGCTCATCACCTGTTCGAGTTCGCGCTCGCGCATCTGCCCGTGGCCGATGGCGATGCGGGCTTCCGGCACCAGTTCGGCGAGGTCGGCGGCGCACTTCTCGATGGTCTTCACGTCATTGTGCAAGTAATACACCTGGCCACCGCGCAGCAATTCGCGCAGCAACGCTTCCTTGACCGTGCTTTTGTTCTGCTCCATCACGAAGGTGCGCACCGACAGGCGGCGCGCCGGCGGCGTGGCGATGATCGAGAGGTCGCGCATGCCCGACACGGCCATGTTCAGCGTGCGTGGGATAGGCGTTGCCGTGAGCGTAAGAATGTCGACTTCGCTGCGCAAGGCCTTGAGTTGCTCCTTCTGGCGCACACCAAAGCGGTGTTCTTCGTCGATGATCACCAGGCCCAGGTTTTTGATCTTCACATCGTCCGACAGCAGCTTGTGCGTGCCGATCACGATATCGATCTTGCCTTCGGCCAGGTCGGCAATCGCGGCATTGACTTCCTTGGCCGATTTGAAGCGGCTCATCACTTCCACCGTCACCGGCCAGTCGGCAAAGCGGTCGCGGAAGCTGTTGTAGTGCTGCTGGGCGAGCAGGGTGGTCGGCACCAGGATCGCCACCTGCCTGCCGCCATGCACCGCAATAAAGGCGGCGCGCATGGCCACTTCGGTCTTGCCGAAGCCCACATCGCCGCACACCAGGCGGTCCATCGGCTTGGGCGCGAGCATGTCGGCGCGCACGGCTTCGATGGTGGTTTGCTGGTCCGGGGTTTCTTCGAAGGCGAAGCCGGCGCTGAAGGTGGCGTAGTCGGCTTTCGGGTCGGCGAACGCATACCCTTCGCGGGCGGCGCGGCGGGCGTAGATGTCGAGCAATTCGGCGGCCACGTCGCGCACCTGTTCGGCGGCCTTGCGCTTGGCTTTCTGCCAGGTCTCGGAGCCCAGGCGATGCAAGGGCGCCAGCGCGTCGTCGCTGCCGGTGTAGCGCGCGATCAAGTGCAGGCTGGCCACCGGCACGTAGAGCTTGGCGCCTTCGGCGTACTCCATGGTGAGGAATTCGGCGGCCTGGTTGTCGATTTCCAGGGTCTGCAAACCGAGGTAGCGGCCGACGCCGTGGTCGATGTGCACCACCGGCGCGCCTTCGCGCAGCTCGGTGAGGTTCTTGATCACCGCATCGTTATTGGCGTCGGCGCGTTTTTCGCGACGGCGACGCTGCATCACGCGCTGGCCGAACAAAGGGCTTTCGGCGATCAGGGCCAGGGCCGGGTCATCCAGCAGCAGCCCTTCGTCCAGCGGCGCGATGGTGATTGCCAGGCGCTCGTTGCTTTTTACAAAATCCGGCCAGCTGTCGACGGTTTTCGGGCGCAGCTTCAGGCGCTCCAGCAACTCCAGCAGCACTTCGCGACGCCCGGCGGATTCGGCGGTAAACAGCACGCGGCCGGGGAAGTCGCCGAGGAAGTTGGACAGCGCCTCCAGCGGCTGTGTGGCTTTGGCCTGAATCGCCAAATCCGGCAGCGCCGCTGCGGGGAAGCGCTCGCGGCCGCTGCCGGCGTCCACATCCTGCTGGCTGGCGACCACGCGCGGCCAGTTTTTCAGGCGCGCGAAGCAGTCTTCCACCGGCAGGAACAGCTCGGCGGGGGGCAATAAAGGTCGGGATGGGTCGACGCGGCGCTCTTCATAGCGGTTGCGCACGTCGTTCCAGAAATTTTCCGCCGCCTGCTCGATGCCCGGCAGCGAGAACACCTGGGTGTCCTGGGGCAGGTAATCGAAGAGCGTGGAGGTTTCGTCGAAGAACAGCGGCAGGTAGTACTCGATACCGGCCGGCGTAATCCCGCTGCTCAAGTCCTGGAAGATCGGGCAACGGCGGAAGTCCACATCGAAGCGCTCGCGAAAGCGCGCCTTGAAGCGCGTGACCGCGTCTTTTTGCAGGGGAAACTCCCGCGCCGGCAGCAGCTTGATCGACTCGACCTTATCGATGGAACGCTGGTTTTCCGGGTCGAAGGTGCGCAGCGTTTCGATTTCGTCATCGAACAGGTCGATGCGATACGGCAACTTGCTGCCCATCGGGAACAGATCAATCAGTGCACCGCGCACCGCGAATTCACCGTGCTCGTACACCGTGTCGACGCAACGGTAGCCGCTGGCCTCCAGGCGCGTGCGCATCTGCTCCACATCAAGCTTCTGGCCGATGTCCAGCACCAGGCTGCTGCCGAGCAGGAACTTGGTCGGCGCCAGGCGATGCAATGCCGTGGTAATCGGCACCACCAGCACGCCGTGGGCCAGTTCCGGCAGGCGGTACAGGCTGGCGATGCGCTGGGAAATAATGTCCTGGTGCGGCGAGAACAGGTCGTAGGGCAGAGTTTCCCAGTCGGGAAAGTGCAGCACCGGCAAATCGGGGGCGAAGAAGCTCAGCTCCTGCTCCAACCGTTCGGCGCTTTGGCTGTCGGCGGTCAGCAGCAGGGTAAAGCGCTTGGCTGCGCTGGCAGCCTCGGCAATGGCCAGGCTCAGGGCGGCACCGGGCAGGTTGCCCCAGTGCTGTTTACCTGCCGCGGCAGGGAGTAGCGGTAGACGCAGAACGGGCACGGAAGGTTGAGCTCCAAGCGTTGCGACAAAGTCGGTAATTGTAACGGCCAGAGGTGCCGCCTGTCAGTTGCTGACTGTGCCTATTACGGTTTGTTGGAAATGTAGTGGCTAAGACAAACAATCGTGGGTTTTGACTCAATATGTAGTGCCAAAATGCGCGAATGTTTAGGAGGGTTACGGACAAGTCGGCCTGCTCGTCAAATGGGTGGCCTTCTGGAACCCGCGTATTTCCTGGGCTGTAGCGCGGTGGTATTTTTTTGCAAGGGGTTTTTGTTGCCTGTAGCGCATTGCTCAACGGTCAGTCGGGCGACATAATGTAGCCCCTTTTTTCAGCCCCTACATGTGGAAGGTTCCCGTGACTCAGAAGCCCGACCAGTGTCTTGGTGAATGGATCGACCGTGAAGCACTCGCTGAAGCGATGATTCCGCTTATCGGTCAGCTGTACCGCAATAACAATGTGGTGAGCTCGATCTATGGCCGCAGCCTGATCAACCAGTCCGTCATCGCGATTCTCAAGGCGCACCGCTTTGCGCGCCACCGTTCTGCCGACGACAGCGAACTCTCCGTCCACGAAACATTCCCACTGCTCAAGGCCATGAGCGAGCTCAAGCTCGGCGCGGCTTCGGTCGACCTGGGCAAGCTGGCCTACAAATTCCGCAAGGAAGGCGCAGGTCGCACTGCCGAGCAGTTCGTGCGTGAAGAAATGGCCGAGGTGATCGGCCAGCAAAGCGCCGCTGCCCGCAAAGGCACCGACGTGGTGCTCTACGGCTTCGGCCGTATCGGCCGCCTGCTGGCGCGCATCCTCATCGAAAAAACCGGCGGCGGCGACGGCCTGCGCCTGCGGGCCATCGTGGTGCGCAAAGGCGCCGAGAACGACTTGACCAAGCGCGCAAGTTTGTTGCGCCGCGACTCGGTACACGGTCCGTTCAACGGCACCATCGTTATCGACGAAGCAAACAACACCATCACCGCCAACGGTAACCTGATCCAGGTGATCTACGCGAAGAACCCGTCCGAGGTGGATTACACCCAGTACGGCATCAAGGACGCGCTGCTGGTGGACAACACCGGCGTATGGCGTGATGCCGAAGGCCTGGGCCAGCACCTGGCCTGCCCGGGTGTCGACCGCGTTGTCCTGACTGCGCCTGGCAAGGGCAAGCTCAAGAACATCGTGCACGGCATCAACCATGCCGAAATCACCGCTGACGACAAGATCGTGTCCGCCGCTTCCTGCACCACCAACGCCATCGTGCCGGTGCTCAAGGCTGTGAATGACAAGTTCGGCATCGTCAACGGCCACGTCGAAACCGTTCACTCGTACACCAACGACCAGAACCTGATCGATAACTTCCACAAGGGCGACCGCCGTGGCCGCAGCGCCGCGCTGAACATGGTGATCACCGAGACCGGTGCCGCCACCGCTGCCGCCAAGGCCCTGCCTGAGCTGGCCGGCAAGCTGACCGGTAACGCGATCCGTGTACCGACGCCGAACGTGTCGATGGCCATTCTCAACCTGAACCTTGAGAAAGCCGCCACCCGTGAAGAGATGAACGAGTACCTGCGCTACATGGCGCTGCACTCCGATCTGCACAAGCAGATCGACTTCGTCAATTCCCAGGAAGTGGTATCCACCGACTTCGTCGGCTCGCGCCATGCCGGTGTGGTGGACGCCGAGGCGACCATCAGCCAGGACAACCGTGTCGTGCTGTACGTGTGGTACGACAACGAGTTCGGCTACAGCTGCCAGGTGGTTCGCGTGATGGAAGACATGGCTGGGGTCAACCCGCCGGCGTTTCCGCGCTAAGCCTGAGTGTTGAATGAAAAGGCCCCGACTGGTTCGGGGCTTTTTTGTGCCTGGGAGGGCCTCATCGGGGGCAAGCCCCCTCCCACATTGGTATGTGTTCGCAAATCAAACTGTGGGAGGGGGCTTGCCCCCGATGGCGGTGCTACAGCCGACACATCAATCCAGCAACTGGCCGCGCAATTCATCAGACAACCCTTCAGGTGCAAGCCAGATACCCAGGTAAGCCCTCGCCAGCACATCATCGCTACTGCTGAACACCACCTGACCATTAATCTCCAGGTTCAAACCCCGGCCCGGGCGAAAATCCAGGGCATAGCGGTCACCGCTCCGAATATCCCGAAAGCGGGCGTGCAGCCTGGCTATCTCCGGATTCAAGCCGGCACTGGCTTGCTGGCGTTCCAGGGTGGCGCTGGCCGCCTTGATCACATCCGCGCGATCGATGTTGCGAAAGTAATACAGCACCAGGCGCAACGCTTTCTGTTGGTCCCAGGCTTGCTTTGCGGTCAGATCCGCCGGCGCGTACAGCGCCGCCGCATACACATCCGCCCAGAGATAGTTGAGCACCGCCTGGTTTTTCAGCGCCAACCCCTCGACCTGCGCGGGGAAGCCGGCCTGCTTGAGTCGGTCCACATCACTGGCCTGAGCCGTGATCGACATCATCAGCATCAAACCGATAAAGAGTTGTCGCATAATGGCTGATCCTTGAATCGACGCTGATTTGCGCCCTGTTAGTATGGCAACACTGGCCTACGACGCGACCAAGGGTTAATGTGCGCGGCGTTGAGCCTTATATAGACTGTGCCCCGGTTCACACACTTGAGCCAAATTGTCCTTCATGCCCGCTGGCCGCGGCATGATTTAGCCAGGCGTCCAACCGTACGCCTGGCCTGTTCTGAGGAGTACGCATGGCTGTCTACAACTACGACGTGGTGGTACTGGGTTCCGGCCCGGCTGGAGAAGGCGCGGCGATGAACGCTGCAAAGGCAGGGCGCAAGGTGGCGATGGTCGATAGCCGTCGCCAGGTCGGCGGCAACTGCACCCACCTGGGTACCATCCCGTCCAAGGCGTTGCGTCACTCCGTGCGCCAGATCATGCAATTCAACACCAACCCGATGTTCCGGGCCATTGGCGAGCCGCGCTGGTTCTCGTTTCCGGACGTGTTGAAAAGCGCCGAGAAAGTCATCTCCAAGCAAGTCGCGTCGCGCACCGGCTTCTATGCCCGCAACCGCGTCGACCTGTTCTTCGGCACCGGCAGCTTCGCCGACGAGCAAACTGTCGAAGTGGTCTGCGCCAACGGCGTGGTCGAAAAACTGGTGGCCAAGCACATTATCATCGCCACCGGCTCGCGCCCGTATCGCCCGGCGGACATCGATTTCCACCACCCGCGTATCTACGATAGCGACACCATCCTGAGCCTGGGCCACACCCCGCGCAAACTGATCATCTACGGCGCCGGCGTGATCGGCTGCGAATACGCCTCGATCTTCAGCGGCCTGGGTGTACTGGTGGAGCTGGTGGACAACCGTGACCAGTTGCTGAGCTTCCTCGACTCGGAAATTTCCCAGGCGTTGAGCTACCACTTCAGCAACAACAACATCACCGTGCGCCACAACGAAGAGTACGAGCGCGTCGAAGGCCTGGACAACGGGGTGATCCTGCACCTCAAGTCCGGCAAGAAGATCAAGGCCGACGCCTTGCTGTGGTGCAACGGGCGTACCGGCAACACCGACAAGCTGGGCATGGAAAACATCGGGGTCAAGGTCAACAGCCGTGGCCAGATCGAGGTGGACGAGAACTATCGCACCTGCGTGACCAACATCTACGGCGCCGGTGACGTGATCGGCTGGCCAAGCCTGGCCAGCGCCGCCCATGACCAGGGCCGTTCGGCGGCCGGCAGCATTGTCGACAACGGCAGCTGGCGCTACGTGAACGACGTGCCGACCGGCATCTACACGATTCCCGAGATCAGCTCGATCGGCAAGAACGAGCACGAACTGACCAAGGCCAAGGTGCCGTACGAAGTGGGCAAGGCGTTCTTCAAGAGCATGGCGCGTGCGCAGATCGCCGGTGAGCCCCAGGGCATGCTGAAGATCCTGTTCCACCGTGAAACCCTGGAAGTGCTCGGCGTGCACTGCTTCGGCTACCAGGCGTCGGAGATCGTGCACATTGGCCAGGCGATCATGAGTCAGCCGGGTGATCTGAATACGCTCAAGTATTTCGTCAACACCACGTTCAACTACCCGACCATGGCCGAAGCCTATCGGGTAGCGGCCTACGACGGCCTCAACCGGCTTTTTTGAGCGGCTCCGGCCGGTGGCCTGAGCCGGCCGGGGAGACCGATTTCAGTAATTCCCGAGGGTGGCAGTGGCCAAACCGGGAAAGTCTGTAATCAGGCTATCTACGCCGAAGTCGGCGAGCCTGCGCATCAGCGCGGGTTCGTTGACCGTCCACACGGATACATGCAAACCCTGGCGCTGGGCTTTTTCCAGCCGCTCGGGGGTGCACAACGTCCAGTTCAACGCCAGGTACTCACAGCTATAGTTCTGCGCGACCTTCAGTGGGTCGAGCCAGGCGTATTCGGCCACCAGTCCGCGTGACAGGTCGGGGGTCAGTTCAATCGCCGCTTTGAGCACTTCCCGCGAACTTGAGGTGACGGTGACTTTGTCCATCAGGCCAAAGCGCACGGCCATCTCGCGGATCGCCAGCACGGTGGTGGCGGCGCGGGTACGCGAAGCGCTTTTGACTTCCAGCTGCCAGTGATCGAAGTCGCACTTTTCGAACAACTCCTCCAGGCGCGGGATCGGGCAGGGGCTGACCCAGCCCGGGCCGCCTTTGCGCGCATCCATCTTCACCAGGTCGGCTGCCGAGTACTCGACGACTTTGCCGCGTCGGTCGGCCGTGCGCTTGAGGGTAGGGTCGTGGATGACCATCAGTTCGCCGTCCATGGACAGGTGCAGGTCCAGTTCGCAGCGGCGTACGCCGTGCTTGAGGCATTCCTGAAAGCTGGTCAGGGTATTTTCCGGTGCTTCGCCTTTGGCACCGCGATGGCCGTAAATCAGGGTCACAGTTGCTCCTTTGCGCCAGGATGGCTGGCGTCGTGAATACGCATTCAGAGATCGTCGCTTTGTTCTCGCGCCAGGCGGCGTTCCTGGGCCTGTTTCTGCAGGATGTAGCGCGCCAGCAGTTGGCGTTGGGCGTCGGTCATGGATTCGAATTCCGTGCCCACGTCAAAGCCGTCGCCCTTGGGATCGCAATGGGTCACCCGCGCGCGCAGCAACAGGCCGAGCGCCTGGGGCATCAGCACCAGCTTGACCGCCAGGTGCGTGTCGGGCACGAGCGGGGCAGGGTGCTGAAAGTCGATGCCGCCTTCGGACAGGATCACCGGCTGCGGCGCGCCCACCTCATTGAGCAGCCCGCGGGCCATGACCTGGCTGAGCAGGTCCAGGCGCTTGTTCTGCACTTTGAGGAACGCCGCCAGGCTGCGGTCTTTTTCGTTGATCTGGCGCAGCAGGTGCTGGGCTTCGAACTCGCTGAGGTGCAATTCACTGAGCAGATTGAACAGCGGCGAATCATCCAGCAACACTTCCTTGCTCGCCGCGTCGGGCGCCGACAGGCTTTTGATTTGGAGTGCGATCATGTCGTCGATACGGTAGTATTCGCGGCGCTCTTCTTCATCTAATGTCGACATGGCGAACCCCAGGTAACGGTAATGGTCTGAGTGTAAAGCTGCTGATCAGACCCCGCCACCGGGACGTCTTCTTTTCCTCCGAACAAGCCCCGACATGTTCAGACCTCTCTTCGTATTTATCGGCACGCGTTATACCCGTGCAAAGCGTCGCAATCATTTTGTGTCGTTCATTTCCCTGACCTCGATGATCGGTCTCGCCCTGGGCGTGGTCGTGATGATCGTGGTGCTGTCGGTGATGAACGGCTTCGATCATGAGATGCGCACCCGCGTGCTGGGCATGGTGCCCCACGCGACCATCGAGGGCGATGCGCCCATCAGCGACTGGCAAAGCCTGGCCGCCAAGGTCAAGCAGAACCCCAAGGTGCTGGCCGTTGCGCCGTTTACCCAGATGCAGGGGTTGCTGACCAATGACGGCAAGGTGCAGAAGATCCTGCTCAATGCCGTCGAGCCGGCCCAGGAGCGCAACGTCTCGATCATCGACAAGTTCATGCTGCAGGGCAAACTCGATGACCTGGCGCCCGGCAGCTTCGGCATCATCATCGGCGACAAGGCCGCGGCCAAGCTCGGCGTAAGCGTGGGCGACAAGCTGACCTTCGTCGCGCCGGAGGTCACCGTGACCCCGGCCGGCATGTTTCCGCGCATGAAGCGGTTTACCGTGGTCGGCACCTTTCATGTGGGCGCCGGCGAGATCGACGGTTACCTCGGGTTGACCAACCTCACTGACCTGGCCCGCCTGCACCGCTGGCAGCCGGACCAGGTGCAGGGCCTGCGCCTGAAGTTCAACGACCTGTTCGACGCGCCGCGCGGTGCCTGGGAAATCGCCCAGCACCTGGGTGAATCCCAGTACTACGCCCGCGACTGGACCCGCACCCACGGCAACCTGTACCAGGCCATCCGCATGGAAAAAGCCATGATCGGCCTGCTGCTGTTGCTGATCGTCGCCGTGGCCGCCTTTAACATTATCTCCACGCTGGTGATGGTGGTGAACGACAAGAAGGGCGACATCGCCATTCTGCGTACCCTGGGCGCCACGCCGGGGCAGATCATGGCGATCTTCATGGTGCAGGGCACGGTGATCGGCGTGGTCGGCACCTTGATCGGTACTGCCGTCGGCATTCTCGCCGCGTTGAATGTCAGCGCCGCCATCGCCCTGCTTGAAAAAGTGCTCGGTCACAAATTCCTCAACGCCGACGTCTACTTCATCGACTACTTGCCGTCCCAGGTTCAGGCCCAGGACGTGTTGATGGTGGGCGGTGCCGCGTTGGCCCTGAGTTTCCTTGCCACCCTGTATCCAGCCTGGCGCGCGGCACGTACCCAGCCAGCACAGGCATTACGTTATGAGTGAATCGGGCATGAGTGAAAAAGCAATCCTGAGCTGCCGCAACCTGGGCAAATCCTACGAGGAAGGCCCGGAATCGGTGGTCGTGCTGTCGAACCTGCAACTTGAACTGCACCCGGGCGAGCGCGTGGCGATCGTCGGCAGTTCCGGTTCCGGCAAAAGCACTTTGCTGAACCTGTTGGGCGGCCTCGACACGCCGTCCCAGGGCAGCGTGTGGCTGGCCGGTGAAGAACTCTCGGCCCTCGGTGAAAAGGCCCGTGGCCAGTTGCGCAACCGCTCGTTGGGTTTTGTGTACCAGTTTCACCACCTGCTGCCGGAATTCACCGCCCTGGAAAACGTGTGCATGCCGCTGCTGATCGGCAAGACCGCGATCCCCGAGGCGCGCCGGCGTGCCACCGCCTTACTGGAGCGCGTCGGCCTCGGCCATCGCCTGGAGCACAAGCCGGCCGAGCTGTCCGGTGGTGAGCGCCAGCGTGTGGCCATCGCCCGTGCGCTGGTGAACAACCCAGGCCTGGTGATGCTCGACGAGCCCACCGGCAACCTCGACTCCCACACCGCCCAGGGCATCAAGGACTTGATGCTGGAGCTGAGCACCCAGATGCGCACCGCGTTCCTGGTGGTGACCCATGACATGAGCATGGCCCGTCAGATGGACCGCGTACTGCATTTGCAGGAAGGTCATCTGGTCGCTATCTGAGTGGCTGCAAGCCCGGTTTTTCGAGGCCGGGCTTTTTTATTTTTTCAGGCGGTGCACGCGAATGTTCAGACCGTTATCGATTTTCATCGGCACGCGCTATACCCGCGCCAAACGCCGCAACCGTTTTGTCTCGTTTATCTCGATGACCTCGATGATCGGCCTCGCCTTGGGCGTATTGGCGATGATCGTGGTGCTCTCGGTGATGAATGGCTTCCAGCGCGAAATGAGCTCGCGCATCCTTGGCATGGTGCCCCACGCCACCATCGTCGGCGTAAAGCCGATTGATGACTGGCAGCCGGTGGCCGCTGCCGCGATGAAGAACCCGCAAGTGACGGCGGCGGTACCCTTCACTCAGATGGACGGCATGTTCTCCTACAAGGGCGCCATGCAGCCGATTGAGATCAGCGGCGTCGACCCGGCCCAGGAAGGCAAGGTGTCGATCGTGGCCAAGCACATCGTGCGCGGCAAACTGGAGGACCTGAAGCCCGGTGAGTTCGGTGTGGTGATCGGCGACATCACCGCACGCCGCTTCCGCCTCAACGTGGGCGACAAACTGACCTTGATCGTGCCGGAAATCAGCACTGCGCCGGGCGGTATTACCCCGCGCATGCAGCGTTTGAACGTGGTGGGTATCTTCAAGGTGGGCGCCGAGCTGGACGGTTCCATGGCCTTGATCAACATGGCCGATGCGGCCGAAATACAGCATTGGCAACCCAACCAGGTACAGAGCGTGCGCCTGGCGGTGACCGACCTGTACGCGGCGCCGAAGGTTTCGGCGGATATCGCCGCCAGCCTCGGCGCGGCGTATAAGGCCGACGACTGGACCCACACCCAGGGCAGCCTGTTCAGTGCGATGAAGATGGAAAAGACCATGATCGGCCTGTTGCTGCTGATGATTGTCGCGGTGGCCGCCTTCAACATCATCGCCACCCTGATCATGGTGGTGAACGACAAGGGCGCGGACATTGCGATCCTGCGCACCATCGGCGCCACGCCTCGGCAGATTATGGCGATCTTCATGGTGCAGGGCACGGTGATCGGCGTGGTCGGCACCCTGATCGGCGGCGTGCTGGGGGTGATTGCGGCGCTGAACGTGAGCGAACTGGTGGGCTGGCTGGAGCGGGTGAGCGGGCAGCATATCTTCAGTTCGGATGTGTATTTTGTCAGCAACTTGCCTTCCGAACTGCAAGGTGGCGATGTGTTGCTGATTTGCTCGGCGGGGTTTGTGCTGAGCTTCCTGGCGACGATTTACCCGGCGTATCGGGCCGCGAAGATCGAGCCGGCGCATGCGCTCAGGTATTCCTGAACCGATCGTTCCCTCGCTCTGCGTGGGAACGCATCCCGTGACGCTCTGCGTCACAACAGCGGACGCAGAGCGTCCAATGAGGCATTCCCACGCAGAGCGTGGGAACGATCATAGGTGAGGCAACTCAATCACAAACCGCGTCCACCCCGCCTCAGACTCACAATAAATCCTCCCCCCATGCGCCCGCACAATTGACTGGGTAATCGCCAGCCCCAGCCCCGCATGCTCGCTGCTGCCCTCGCGCCGCGCCGGATCGGCCCGGTAGAAGCGATCGAACAGTTTGGGTAACACATCTTTCGAAATACCTTCCCCGGTGTTTTCCACCGTCAGCTTCACGCCGCGCTCATCGTCTGCCAGGCGCACCCGCACCTCGCCGCCCGCCGGGGTAAACCTGAGTGCGTTCTCCAACAGATTGGACAGGGCCCGGCGCAACATGCCGCGATCACCGGGCGTGTGGGCATGGCCGTCGCACACCAGCGAAACCTGCGCGTCTTCGGCCAGCAGCGCAAAAAACTCCAGCAACGCCTCGACTTCATCAGCCAGTGCCAAAGGCTCGCGCTTGGGGTTCAGCAAACCGTGGTCGGCTTTGGCCAGGTACAGCATGTCGTTGACCAATTGCGCCATCCACTGCAATTCCTCCAGATTGCTGTGCAGCGCTTCGCGGTAATCCTCCAGTGGGCGCGGCTGGATGAGGATGACTTGGGTCTGGGTCAGCAGGTTCGACAGCGGTGTGCGCAGTTCGTGGGCGATATCGGCGGAGAAGGCCGAGAGGCGCTGGAACGCGTCGTCCAGGCGGCTCAGCATGGCATTGAAGGTCTGCGCCAACTCCGCCAGTTCGGCCGGCATCTG
>NZ_CVTX01000037.1:0-6363 GCF_900005715.1 Pseudomonas sp. 34 E 7 | reverse complement strand
GCTAACCCGGCGTCCTGCCGGGTTGCCCACGGATTCAAGCCTGCGTTCGGCCAGCGTGGTTTAACGGGGCGCCTGAGATCAAAAGCAGATCAAAAGCAAAAGCGCGGCGGCCTTGGAGCCGACCGGTATTTTGTGTCGATCCCGGTCCAAATGTGGGAGGGGGCTTGCCCCCGATAGCGGTGTGTCAGCTAAATCAGAGCTAACTGACACACCGCATCGCGGGCAAGCCCCCTCCCACAGTGGTTTGTGTGTTGTTCAAACCCTGCGCGCAAACGTATCGCTGTGGCTGCCCGACACTTTGCGGCAGTGCACCAGCGCATCGCGGATCATGAAGTTCACCAGCGTCGGCGAGACCCCGAGTTCCTTGGCGATGTCTTTCTGCGGCACGCCGTGCAGGCGGTACATCTCGAAGGCGTAGCGGGTGCGCTGTGGCAGTTCGGTCAGGGCGTCGGCGATGTTTTCCAGGGTGTTGAAATTGATGTGGGAGGTTTCCGGTGAAGCGCCGTGGATAACCACATTCAAGCCTTCCTCTTCGGTACCGGAGTATTTGAGCTCCAGGGCCTGCTTGCGGTAGTGGTCGATCGCCAGGTTGCGCACGATCTGGAACAGATAACTCAGTTGTGCCTTGAACGAAGAGGTGATGGTCGGCGCCGATTGCAGCCGAAAGTAGGCGTCCTGCACCACATCCTCGGCACGGGAACGGCAGCCGGTAATACGCGCTGCGATCTTCACCAGGATCAGTCGATTGTCGACGAATGCCTGGAGAAGGGGTGAGTCGCACCTGCCTGTGGATACTTGTTCCGTCATGGAAATCACCTTGTTGCAAAAAGGTTGGGGGAGGGCGTCCCTGCTGAGGCCTCCTACACATCGGGCAACAAATTATGCTGAATGATAATGATTGTCAAATGAGAAGGCGAACTAATCTTATGCCTTTGGGTAAGGTGTGAACCGCGTCTCGCTTGTCCCCGGCGACTAATTATTTGCCGGGGCCGTCCGTTCTTCTGGGTGAAAGGTTCGTTAGCAAACGGCCAGGGATCAGCACCCGCAGGAGGGCGAAATGGGTTTTTATCGTGCACACAGCGTGTTTCAGCGTGGAGTTCTCGGGTGATGAGTACCCCAACGCCGCTGCGCCTGTTTTGCCTGCCCCATTCGGGCGCCAGTGCCTCGGTCTACGCCCGTTGGCGCCGCGTGTTGCCGGACTGGTTGCAGGTATGCCCACTGGAGCTGCCGGGGCGGGGCATGCGCATGGGCGAACCGCTGCAGCGCGATATCAAGGCCCTGGCTGCCCAGCTCGCCAATGAAATCAGCCGCGACCTGAATGGCCCTTATGCGTTGTTCGGCCACAGCCTCGGCGGCCTGCTGGCGTTCGAGCTGGCGCATGCCTTGAACGCGCGCAATGTGCCGGCGCCGCTGGCGTTGTTTGTCTCCGGCACCGCCGGCCCGGCGCGGCGCGATGTCAGTGACTACGCCATCGAAAAAACCGACGTGCAGTTGATCGCCCGCTTGCGTGAGCTGCAGGGCACTGCCGAAGACGCCTTGGCCAATCCCGAATTGATGCAGTTGATGCTGCCGATCCTGCGCGCCGATTTCCTGCTGTGCGGCAGCTTTACCTATGGCGAACGCGAGCCGCTGGACGTGCCGATCCATGTCTTTGGCGGCAAGCAGGACAGCGTGCGCGCCGACCAATTGCTGGACTGGCAGCTCGAAGCCGCCAGCGGCTTTTCCCTCGACATGTTCGAGGGGCATCACTTCTTTCTCGTGCAGCACGAAAGCGTCGTGCTGTGCTGTATGCGGCGCTATGCCGAGGCCCACCTGGCCCGTTGGCGCAGTGGCGCGGCGCGCCAGCGCGTCGCCGGCTGAACCTCACCGATTTCCCGAATTTCCCGTAAGCCGATTTCAGGCAGGAACCCCATGATGGACGCCTTCGAACTTCCCCGCACTCTGGTCCAGTCCCTCCAGCGCCGTGCCGCGCAGACGCCGGACCGCCTGGCCCTGCGCTTTCTGGCCGAGTCCGCCGAGCACAGCGTGGTGCTCAGCTACCGTGACCTGGACCAACGCGCGCGCACCATCGCCGCCGCCTTGCAAGCCGATGTCGCGATGGGCGAGCGCGCGGTGCTGTTGTTTCCCAGCGGCCCGGACTATGTCGCGGCGTTCTTTGGTTGCCTGTACGCCGGGGTGATCGCGGTGCCGGCTTACCCGCCGGAATCGAGCAAGCGCCATCATCAGGAGCGCTTGCTGTCGATCATCAGCGATGCCGAGCCGCGCCGGCTGCTGACCATCGCCAGCCTCGCCGATGGCCTGGCGCAGATCGAAAACGCACCGCCGCTGTTGAGCGTGGACACCCTCGACCCACAGCTTGCCGACCGTTGGCTCGCCCCCGAGCTGCAGCCCGACGACATCGCCTTCCTGCAATACACCTCCGGATCCACCGCGCTGCCCAAGGGCGTGCAAGTCAGCCACGGCAACCTGGTGGCCAATGAAGTGCTGATCCGCCGCGGCTTTGGCATCGACCTCAACCCGGACGATGTGATCGTCAGCTGGCTGCCGCTGTACCACGACATGGGCCTGATCGGCGGCTTGTTGCAACCGATCTTCAGCGGTGTGCCGTGCGTGCTGATGTCGCCGGCCTACTTCCTGGCGCGGCCGCTGCGCTGGCTCGAGGCGATCAGCGAATACGGCGGCACCATCAGCGGTGGCCCCGATTTCGCCTACCGTCTGTGCAGCGAGCGGGTCAGCGAGTCGGCCCTGGAACGCCTGGACCTGAGCACCTGGCGCGTGGCCTATTCCGGCTCCGAGCCGATCCGCCTGGACACCCTGGAACGGTTCGGCGAAAAGTTCGCCGCCTGTGGTTTCAGCTCGAATAATTTCTTCGCCTCCTATGGCCTGGCCGAAGCGACCTTGTTTGTCGCCGGTGGCCGCCGTGGCCACGGCATCCCTGCGCTGCACCTGGATGCGCAGGCGCTGGCCGCCAACCGCGCCGAGCCGGGGCAGGGCAGTGCGGTCATGAGTTGCGGCACCCATCAGCCGGACCACGCCGTGCTGATTGCCGATCCCCACACGCTCTGCGCGTTGGCCGACAATTGCGTGGGCGAACTCTGGGCCAGCGGCCCGAGCATTGCCCACGGTTACTGGCGCAACCCCGAAGCCAGCGCGCGGACTTTCGTCCAGCACGTCGGCCGGACCTGGCTGCGCACCGGCGACCTGGGGTTTATCCGTGACGGTGAGGTGTACATCACCGGGCGCTTGAAAGACCTGCTGATCGTACGCGGACACAATCTGTACCCGCAGGACATCGAGCAAACCATCGAGCGTGAGGTGGAGGTAGTACGCAAGGGCCGAGTAGCCGCCTTTGCGGTAAATGACCACGGCGTGGAAGGCATCGGCATTGCTGCGGAAATCAGCCGCAGCGTGCAGAAAATCCTGCCGCCCGAAGCACTGATCAAGGCGATTCGCCAGGCAGTGGCCGAGGCCTGCCAGGAGGCGCCGTGCGTGGTGGTGTTGCTCAATCCGGGCGCGTTGCCGAAAACCTCCAGCGGCAAGGTGCAACGGGCGGCGTGTGCGCTGCGCCATGCCGATGGCAGTCTCGACTGCTATGCGCAGTTCCCCGACCTGCAAGCGCCAGCCAGTGACGCCGCGCTGGAATCGGTTCTGCAAAACCGGATCGCCGCGATCTGGTGCGAGCAACTGCAGGTGCCGACGGTCGCCGCCGATGATCACTTTTTCCTGCTCGGCGGCAACTCCATCAGCGCGACCCAAGTGGTCGCGCGCCTGCGCGAAACCCTGGGCCTGGAGCTGAACCTGCGCCTGCTGTTCGAAGCGCCTACCCTGCAAGGCTTCGCCGCCAGCGTCGCGCGCCTGCAACAGGACGGCGGCGTTGCTCAGGGCGCGATGGCCTCTGTGTCGCGCCAGGACGACCTGCCGCAATCCCTGGCCCAGAACCGCCTGTGGATCACCTGGCAACTGGACCCGAACAGCAGCGCCTACACCATCCCCGGCGCCCTGCGCCTGCGCGGCGAGCTGGATGAAGACGCCGTGCGCTCAAGCTTCCAGCAGTTGATCCAGCGCCACGAAGCCTTGCGTACACGCTTTTACGAGCGCGATGGCCAGGGCTTTCAGCGTGTCGAGGCCGCGACGGATTTCGCGTTGCACGTCATCGACCTCGGCGACTTGCCCGATGCCGAGCGCCAGGCGCGTGCGCAGCAGGT
The DNA here is from genome assembly GCF_900005715.1 of Pseudomonas sp. 34 E 7. Taxonomy (NCBI): domain Bacteria; kingdom Pseudomonadati; phylum Pseudomonadota; class Gammaproteobacteria; order Pseudomonadales; family Pseudomonadaceae; genus Pseudomonas; species Pseudomonas sp. 34 E 7. The sequence continues at coordinate 2,158 of NZ_CVTX01000037.1, read as the reverse complement.
CCGCGAAGATCAAGCGCGTACCCGGTTCGACCTGGAGAAAGGCCCGCTGCTGCGGGTCACCCTGGTGCGTCTGGACGATGAGGACCATCAACTGCTGGTGACGTTGCACCACATCATCGCCGATGGCTGGTCGCTCACTATCCTGATTGACGAGTTCTCGCGGCTGTACGCCGCTGCCGTCCAGGGCCAGCCCCTTGAGTTGCCGCCACTGACCCTGCAATACGCCGACTACGCCAGCTGGCAGCGCCAGTGGCTGGCCGCCGGTGAAGGCGAGCGGCAGTTGGCGTACTGGAAGGCGACGCTGGGGGAGGAGCATCCGCCCCTCAACCTGGCCACCGACCACCCACGCTCGACGCAGGTGCGCAACAGCGCCGCGCGGTATACCGTACGCCTGGACGCGTCCCTCAGCGCCGCGATTGGCCAGACCGCGCGCGCCCATGAATCCACCCCGTTCATGCTGCTGCTGGCCGCGTTCCAGACCCTGTTGTATCGCTACAGCGGCCAGCGCGATATCCGCATCGGCGTGCCCAATGCCAATCGCCCGCGCCAGGAAACCCATGGCCTGGTCGGTTTCTTCATCAACACCCTGGTGCTGCGTGCCGAGCTTGACGGGCGCCTGCCGTTCAACCAGCTGTTGGCGGCGACACGCCAGGCTGCATTGGACGCCCAGGCCCATCAGGACCTGCCGTTCGAGCAACTGTTGGAGGCCTTCCCCCAGGCGCGTGAGCAGGGCCTGTTCCAGGTGATGTTCAACCACCAGCAACGTGACTTGAGTGCCTTGCGCCGCCTGCCGGGCCTGCTCGCCGATGAGCTGCCGTGGCACAGCCGCGAAGCCAAGTTCGACCTGCAACTGCACAGCGAAGAGGACCGCAACGGGCGCTTGAGCCTGTCGTTCGACTACGCCGATGAACTGTTCGACAGCGCCACCATTCAGCGCCTGGCCGAACATTACATCCACCTGCTGCAAGCGGTCTGCGCGCAACCGCAGCACGCCGTGGGCGAGCTGGCACTGAGCGCAGAGGACGAACAACGCCCATGGAGCCAGGCGCCGTGCGCGCCGGCCCGGCAATGGCTGCCCGAACTGCTCGGCCTGCACACCGCGGACACCCCGGCGCTGGTCTGGCAGGACGCCAGCTTGAGTTTCGCCCAACTGCACACCCAGGCCAACCGCCTGGCCCATTACCTGCGCGACAAGGGTGTGGGCCCGGACGTGTGCGTGGGCATCGCCGCCGAGCGTTCGCCGCAGTTGCTGATCGGTCTGCTGGCGATCATCAAGGCCGGTGGCGCCTATGTGCCGCTGGACCCGGATTACCCCGCCGAGCGCCTGGCCTTCATGCTCGAAGACAGCGGCGTGCACCTGCTGTTGACCCAGACTTCGCTGCTCGAACGTCTGCCGACGACCCCAGGCGTGTGCGTGATTGCCATGGACAGCCTGCACCTGGACAGCTGGCCAAGCCAGCCGCCGGGCCTGCACCTGCACGGCGACAACCTCGCCTATGTGATCTACACCTCCGGTTCCACCGGCCAGCCCAAGGGCGTGGGCAATACCCACGCGGCGCTGGCCGAGCGCTTGCAGTGGATGCAGGCCACCTACCGGTTGGACGCCGGCGACGTGCTGATGCAAAAGGCGCCGATCAGTTTCGACGTGTCGGTGTGGGAGTGCTTCTGGCCGCTGATCACCGGTTGCCGTCTGGTGCTGGCGGGGCCGGGTGAGCATCGTGACCCGCATCGCATCGCGCAACTGGTGCAGGAACATGGCGTGACCACGCTGCACTTCGTGCCGCCGTTGCTGCAGCTGTTTATCGACGAACCGCTGGCAGCCGAATGCACCAGCCTGCGCCGCCTGTTCTCCGGCGGCGAAGCCTTGCCCGCCGAACTGCGCGACCGCGTATTGGCACGCCTGCCGGCGGTGCAATTGCACAACCGGTATGGCCCGACCGAGACCGCGATCAACGTCACCCATTGGCACTGCGCCGTGGACGATGGCGCGCGTTCGCCGATTGGCCGGCCACTGGGCAATGTGATCTGCCGGGTGCTCGACGAGCACCTCAACCCGCTGCCGGCCGGTGTGCCGGGTGAATTGTGCATCGGCGGCATCGGCCTGGCGCGCGGTTACCTCGGCCGTGCCGGGCTGACCGCCGAACGCTTTGTCGCCGAC